>JAGLMY010000189.1 GCA_023139775.1 bacterium | reverse complement strand
CAGTACGGCAACACCGACAGACACGGCGACCTCGACCGGTACACCGACGAATACGGCCACGCCGACTAATACTCCAACGAGCACTGCTACGCCGACGGATACGTCAACAAGTACGGCCACGCCGACAGGAACGCCGACAAGTACGGCTACGTCTACAGGGACACCTACTTATACACCGAGTAGTACGGCTACATCTACGGGTACGCCGATTGACACGCCGACCGTCACACCAACGAGTACTGTAACGCAAACCGTCACGCCAACGAATACTGCAACGCCGACCACTACACCAACGAGCACGGACACGCCAAACGATACGCCAACAGATACTCCTACCAGTACGGCAACGCGGACAACAACACCGACTAATACGCCAACAAGTACAGCCACGCCTACAGGGACACCTACCAATACAACGACTAGTACGGCTACATCTACAGATACACCAACGACCACACCGACAGCAACGCTGACGAGTACATCAACATCGACCAATACACCAACGAGCACGGACACGCCAAACGATACGCCAACAGACACTCCGACCAGTACCGCAACGCGGACAGTAACACCGACTAATACACCGACTAATACACCGACTAATACAGCCACTCAAACTGGGACACCTACCAATACAACGACTAGTACGGCTACATCTACAGATACACCAACGACCACACCGACAGCAACGCTGACGAGTACATTAACATCGACCACTACACCAACGAGCACGGACACGCCAAACGATACGCCAACAGACACTCCTACCAGCACGGCAACACCCACAGACACACCGACCCATACGCCGACGAGTACTGTGACTCCTACGGGCACAGTTACGCCGACAGAAACGTCGACCAATACTCCAACGAACACTGCCACTCCAACTTTAACGGTTACAGCGAGTAATACGCCAACTCATACAATCACGCCAACGAACACGGCCACACCGAACGATACGCCGACATGCACATCCACATCAACCAACACTCCAACTTATACTGCCACGCTGACTGGAACACAAACACACACTAGTACTCCAACCTTTACTCCCACTGGCGCGGCTTCGCCAACTGATACGCCAACCTGCACGGCCACGTATACCCCTACATTCACGGAAACAACTATTAGCACGCCAACTCACACCCCAACCAATACTATTACGCCCTCACATACTCTAACCGCTACCATATCGCCTACCCCAGCGGCGACATTCACTCCATCCCCTACGCTCTCGCCATTGCCCATTTTTTCAAATACTCCAACCACTACTACGACCATATCCGTTGTTGCTAAAGTAATAACTCAATTTAGTAATTATCCTAATCCTTTTGCAGCACCCCGGGAAAAAACCAGCATAACCTATGTATTAACCAAGGATGCGGATGTGGAGATAGGTATTTATACCTATTTAGGGGATTGTGTGAAAAGGTTCAGGTTCAAGGCCGGGGAAGAAGGCGGACGGGGAACTCCGATTGGGCAGCGGAATACCATTTCCTGGGATGGCAGAAGCGGCAGAGGCGTAATATTAGGCAGTGGTGGCTATATCTGCCGCATAATCGTGAAGCCCCAGGACAACAGCCGGCCGGTTAAACAGACCAGAAAAATCGGCATAATCAGGCGGAAATGAAAAGAAAATTAACCGCCGATGAACGCGGATGAACGCAGATATTTATAGCTTTATTAACTTACGTCTTAAATTCTTGCTTTTTTGGCAAGAAAATTATTCGCCGTAAAAAGCGTAAAAAATTTCTTTTGACAGGATAACAGGATTGATAGGATTTATTTAAAATCCCGTATATCCTGATAATCCTGTCAAAGATTTTCAGTTCCGGCTTGTCCGGGTTATGGATACAAAAAATTTCACTCGGCGTGTATCAGCGGCTGGATTTGGTTCCAGCTTGTCTGGGTTAGCAAACTAATCTGTGAAGTCGGATCAATCACCCATAACTGTTAAATGAACCACATCACCTTTTTTGATAATGTTGCAGGCTGCAACCACACGCGCCAAACTGACTCGCCCATTGATTTCCAATATATTCAATTCACCGACCTTTTCATACCAAGTGAAAATTCCGGATTTCACATTCGGCAGATTCCTGCGCATACGTGTATAAATTGTATACCGTTCATTAAGACGAATGATCTTGAAATCAGGAGTCGGTAACATTACCACATCACCCACTGTGATTAATTCATTATCCCTGAGTTGACGGGATATTTTTACATACCGGGTATTTAGCTGTTCCTCGGTCTTTATAATCTTGCTTTTTTTAGATCGCGCCTCTGGTCCCGGCGAGGATTCAGCTGTTGCCATAAATGCTTCAGCGGGTTCCACAGGAGGCGCAGTAATTTGCGGATCAGGTATCATTTCGGGTTCAAATTCGGGTTCAAATTCGGGTTCAAATTCGGGTTCAAATTCGGGTTCAAGCGTAGGTTCCTCGGCAATCATCATCAGCTCAGGAGCCGGCTCTTGCACTGGTTCTACCACATCAGGTTCAGGCATATAATCATCCGATGCTGCAAACTCCGGACTTGGCTCTTCCATTGGCGGCTCGACCTGGTCTTCTACTACAGGAACCGGTTCTTCCGCCACAGCTTCCTCTGCCGCATAATCAGATCCAAACCAAGGCTCTTCACTTACTTCCGGCTCTGCTTCAACCGGCTCAACCATGAAAGCAGTTGTATCCTCCACCGGCGCCTCCACCTGCGGCATAGGCTCTTCCGCCTGTTCAACCTGAGGTTCAGGCTCAAGTGGCGGCGAAGGTACTTCCAGGTTAGTATCACCATCAAGCTGCCCTATTAATTCGTCCAGAATAGAATTCAGGGTTTGCTCATCAAGATTTAAAATGTCTTTGTCTGTAATCTGTTCTTCTTGGGCATAGCTTAATCGGCTCATAACCAGCAATGCAATAGCCAACATGGCAAACCGCAATATCTTTTTCATCACGATGTCTTCACCGCCTTTCAGGTGCTGAAAAATTATCTTATATTCATCTTATAATAAACAACCGCTCCCTGCTTTATCTTACGCAAATAATATGTACCCCATCGGTTAAGCGATCATGGGAAGGCAGAACTTTTACTTTTAAATCATTTTTCGGCAGCGCCATTTTTTCAACAATATATTCTTTCACTGCTCGTCCCTGAGCCTGGCCCAGCTTTGGATTAGCGCAGTTAATATTAATCCGGGTCTCGCGACCGATATCTTTAATGATATAGTCGCAGCTTTCGTTCATTAAAGAAATACCTATTGAGGAAATTTCAGATTTTATCTTTTTTTTAAACAAAACCGAGGAAAGTAATTTGATGTTTAAATTGTTCTCTTCATAATATGCGAGGCTGTTAAGTCTTCTTATTTTAGAACTGGTAAGCAATGGGTTGCCGGCTTTATCAACCAGGGTAATTGAATAAAAATAACTCTCTCCTACATCCAGCAGACGCCCGTCCCGGCAGCGGCCATCCCAAATGTATTGTGGCGGCAGCTTCCCGCCACCGGTTTTTAAGTACAACACTCTGCCGGTTTCATCGGAAATGGTGAATTTCCAACTTTTTATAGCCATATTCGTTTTTTGTGTTCTAATGACTAAAATCGGTTGCTTGGTAATCAGTGTCAGCCAGGGCGAAAACGTCATGCGGCTCTTGCTTAGCATACCGGCTTTTTCATATCTGCTAAGTTCTTTTTCCGGAAGGATCGCGCGGGATAATTTAGAAGATTCTTGCATAGCCTCCTGGACAGGCTTGTCAACATCAATAAACAGGGAACGCATCAGTTTATCCGAGCGAACCTTCAGCTTATCCTCGCCGGATACCACAAAATCCTTGCCCGCCTTTACACGGGCTGACTTATCCTTTCCTTGCGGCCCGGATGTGGTCGCGGCTCCGATTACCTGAGCCGGTATCACAATCACCAGTACGCCAAGACTCAGCACTACCCGCGCAAAGTTCAAATTTATGGCTGCCAGGGTTTTCAATCTTCTCCCTCCCTTATTTAGACAATTATGTCATTCCCGCAACAAAAATTAACCAACTTATTACAAAATTATCGCTTCAACCGGAAAACAAAACGAACGCTTCCAGATTGCATAACCTGAGGCTTTTTTTTCGGCAAAGGCGCGAAATAAAAATAACTTATGGCTTGTAACGCCAGCTTATCCAATTGCGGATAGCCGCTGGTGGATTCCACGTAAATACTGCTTTCATCCACGGCCCCGCCGGCCAGCACCCCTACATGAATCTTGACCGACGCCTCTATGCCTTGCTCTTCGGCCCAAGCCGGGTAACGAGGCATTTTCATATGTATGATTTTACGGTTTTTAATCTGCCCAAAAACCGCGAAAGCATCGCGAAAACCTTTTAAATTAGCCCCGGAGCCGCTACCCCGCCCGGCTGCCAGCCCCATTCTTTTTCGCTGGGTAACATTGCCTACAATGGCATTGATATTACTATTTTTATGCAGGCTTAATTCACCCCGCTTGCCTTTTAAGGCGGCGGCTATATTCGCATCCACCACACCCTGATGGTATCCTTCCGGCAAAGAAAGCGACTTAGAAAGATTCAATTTGCGCCCGCTGCTCACCCGGTTACCTGGACCGCTGTCCCACTTTGGGGCGCCGGTGCCGGTACGTTGTCCTGCTGCTTTTCTGGAAATCATGGGTTGCCGGCCGGCCTGGCCGCTGCCGCCTATGGATTTTTTCGAAATCAATGGCGCTCCTGTGTAAACCCGTTTTTTTGTTGTTGCTTTTTTTGCTGTTGTTTTTTTTGCTGCGCCGCCCGGCTGTGGACGTCTAATCCGCGGTTTTCGCTTTTTCACGGGCACAACTTTTTTAATCATGTTAAATACGCTTTTTTTTGGCGGCGGCAGGGCGATAATCTCCTGCACTTCCGGAACCTCCAGCGGCTCGATAATATCAATCTCGGTTAATTGCAACATGGGTTTACGCATAATAGTTTGACCCATCAAGACGGTAGTTAAAAACAGCGTAATATGAACCGCCATTGATACTGAAAATGCCAAACCCAGCAATTTCTTTTCCTTGAAACTTTTTTTAAACATTTACCACTCATTCCTTTTGCCGGTTGCACTTTTTAGCTGTTCGGCGCCGGCCGAATCAATTCTTTTTGACTTCAGTTGCGAAATATATTTTTCTGGCACCGGCTTTTTTAACGATCGCCATCACCTGGGTAATATGATCGTAGGGCAACTTCTCGTCCGCGCGAATAATCACTACTTTATACTCGCTGGTTATCAATTTGGCTCCCAATCTTTCCAAAAGCGCCTGAACATTTACCTCCTCTTCATCCAAAAACATAAGTTTGTCTCTGGTGCAGGTAACATAAATAATTTGCTTATTTTGCGACTGCGCTGTATACGCTTTGGGCATAATGATTTCCCGTAATGGCTTAAACAGCATGGGCACGGTAACCATAAAGATAATCACCAACACCAAACAGACGTCAACCAACGGCGTAACATTGATCGAATTGATTGTTGCATCTGGTTTCTTGGCTGCCGGTATCATCTTAATCTACCTTCTTTTCTTATTAAAAATTAAAGTTCTTTCCAAAAGCCCCTCTTTGTCATTTAAAAGCGCCAACTTTCTCGCGCCACTTTGCCGGGCAATATCGAGAACACTCACCACCCGGCCGTATTGAACCTGTCCCTCGGAATTTATATAAACCATCTCGTCCGGATTGCTAATCAAAATATGCTTAAGTTTAAATGGCAACACCTTGATACCGGTTTTTTTGCCGTTAAGTTCGATGTAATCTGCTGCGATTTTTATATAAATAGTTTCCACCACAGCTTCCCGTGTTTGCTCCGGCTTGTCGCCCACCTCTTTTTTTTGAGAATTTACCAGAATACCCTGCTGGGCAATCATAGGAGCCGAAACCATAAAGATGATCACCAACACCAGGCTCACGTCCACCAACGGCGTCATATTAATCTCCGCAATTGGCTTGGATTCCCGCTTAGTACTTAGCCCCATCGCGTGATTGCTCCTTGGCATAGATTAATAAAATCAGACTGCGGGCGGCCATTTCCATATTGGCATTAATGACCCTGACTTTATTGGAAAAATAATTAAAAAACATCAACGCCGGAATGGCAACCACCAAACCGGCGGCAGTTGCCACCAGCGCTTCCGCGATGCCGTTGGCCACTACGCTCGGTCCACCGCCTGAGGCGGCAGCTAAATCATGGAACGCCCGGACAATACCCAGGACCGTTCCCAAAAGGCCGATAAACGGCGACATACTACCCAGGGTGCCTAAAATGCCCAGACGTTTTTCCAGAATCAGATTTTGGCCGCTAATAACATTGATAAGGAATTCTTCCATATCCGAACGTATCAATGTCCTTTTCTGTATTCCCTCGCGAAAAACAGCGGCAATGGAACTTTTATGTTTCGAGAGAAAGGTAATTGCTTCTGAAAACCGGTTTTCCAGAATATAGCGGCGAACTCGGACTAACATCCAGTTCATGTCAACATTGTTCCGCCGGGTTACCCACCAACGTTCCAGGGTAACAGTCAAAACAACAATTGAACATATTAACAATACAACCAGGGTAACACTGCTGCGAAAAACCTGCATGACATCAATTTCAATGCCCATTTGAGCCTCCTTAACCAAATTCTTGGTAGCATAATATTTTTAAAAAAAATGAACCGGCACAACAATTAATCTTTCTGTTTGTTCATCCATTCCTTCCCAGCTTTCATCTCAACCAACCGGCATCACGGTTGACTGAGCAATTTAACCCGTTTAGCCGCCTCCGAGCGCCATTTCGGATTGGCGGCATTTTTGGAAATGTCGCGGTACATTTTAAGCGCCAGGCTCCATTGCTGCTTTCGCTCATAATAGGCCGCCAGTTGTGAAATACCCGTAATCCGATAAATATTGCTCTTGGGCGACATCGGAATTATCTTTTGGTAACTTTGCATCGCCCTGCCAATCTTATTATTGTTTTCATAACTATCGCCGAGGCGAAAGTAAATCTCTTTTTTGTGCCTGGAATTAACCAACAATGCTTTTTTAAAGGTCGAAATAGCCAAATCCCAAAGTTGCTGATCCTGATAGTAAATGCCAATCTGAATTCCGGCTTCCACTGCCCGCGGGCTTTTAGGATACCGCGCCACAAAATCCATGTACATAGCCAGGGCTTCGTTGTGTCTTCCCATCTTTCCATAACACACCGCAATGTTGTAGAGCGCATCTTCCAAATAGGGTTTAACCGGAAACTTATCCAAAATCCTGCGGTATTTAACGATGGCATCGGCAAAATTTCCCAGCAGGTAAAAATCAGCGCCCAGCCGGGTCAGCACCTCCGGCATCAAATCATGTTTGGGATAGGTCTCGATAAATAACGAATAGGCTGAGATGGCATC
>JAGLMY010000188.1 GCA_023139775.1 bacterium | reverse complement strand
GCCTCGCTGCCCGGGTAGTTTAAGATCAACCGATTAAGCTCCCGGATGGCAATCGGATAATTTTTGCTTTTATAATATTTATCCGCGATCTGATACTGTATTTGATTGGCAAACTTGCTCTTGGGATAATGCGCCAAATAATTTCTGAGATTTTTCATCACTGGGTTTTTTTTGACCCGTCGAAACGCGGTGGTCTCAACCCCATCCTGGGCAGTTTCACAACTGGCGTGATTGGGAAAACGACGAATAAACACCCGGTAGGCATTGATGGCTTTTTCATCAAACCCCTGGTTGTAATAGGTCTGCGCGATTCGAAGATAAGCCAGAGGAACTTCCGAACCTTTGGGATAGCGCTGGATATACAACTGGTAACGCGCGCGCGCGCGCGGATTATCCCTCCCTCTAAAAAGAGTATCCGCCACCTTCAAAAGCGCGGTCCGGTTAAATTCATTACGCGCGGGGTGGGCAATGACTTTTTCCCAAATCTTCATCGCGCTCTTATAATATTTAAGCCTATAGTAGGCCAAACCCATCAGATATTGAATATTTACCCGCTCCGGACTTCTGGGATTTTTTTTCAACCAGCCACTGTAATTTTCCAAAGCCGGTTTGTATCTTTTTAAATTAAATAAACAGTGCCCTTTGACCAAGGCGATATCAGCACGGATGGTTTTGCTGATCCGCCGGTCTTTAATAACTTTTTCAGCTTCTTTTAATGCCAGTGAGAATTGATCCTGTTCAAAATACGCCCAAACTAAAGCTTCTTTGGCATAGGCATAGGCTTTGGTGTCCCAATATTTGGTGATGATTTTCTCGTTAAGCGCGATAGCTTCCAGGGGGCGTTTTTTCTGATAATACGCCTCTCCCAGAAAATAGAGAGCCATGCTCCGGTATTTCCGGCTTATGGGTTTGAAATGTTCCTCCATCTTTTTTACAAAGTCGGAAGTCTGAGAAATAATTTGACCGATCTGCTTGGTCTTTAAATAGGTTATCTGCATTTGCACTAAAGCAATCTCGATAAGTTCAGAGTACGGGTGTTGCATAAGAATATCGCGATAAGTACGTAATGCTTGCCGGTAATTGCGCATAAAATAATTACTGTTGGCAATAATACAGTGCGCAGAAACCGCCCGCTCATTGCCGCCGAAAGTTTCCAGATGGCGTTTGGCGATTTTAATGGCCAAAGCATATTTCTTGCTTTTGTACAGCACCCAGGCATACTTGACCAGGCAGGTTTCTAAAATTTGTTCCGGTGGATTGCTCCCCACTATCTCCCTAAAAAGTTCGGCGGCCTGGGAATAACGCCTCAATCCCACATAGATTTCCGCCCTTAAATATTTCATAAAAAAAGCCGACAAATGCTGCTGTGGCATGGCCATACCCCGATTAATATTAGCCAGCGCCTCATTATATTTTTTCCGGGAAAGCAGCACTGCGGTTAATTTATAACGGGCGAAATAAGCCAGCGTGCCTTGAGGGTAGCGCTGCAGAAATTTTTTATAGGCCCGAGTCGCGGCTGAGAAATTATTGGCACGAAAAAACGATTCAGCTTTCAAATATATGGAGTTTTTCACATAAATATGCTTCGGATGGCGTTTTTCGATTTTATCAAAATAATTTGCCGCTTCTTGATACCGCTTCAAAGCGAAGAGACTGCGTCCTTTAAAGTACAGAGCGGCTGGGGTTTTAATCCGGGCCAGCCTCTTTAAGACTTCGACATATTTTTGCTGAGCATAATCAATCCGGGCCAGCCCTACTAAAATATTTTTACGATCCCTAAGATATGGATAGCGCGAAAGCAAAGCACGATAACGCCGCATGGCAGCATGATATTTTTCTTGTTTTAATAAAATCTGGCAGCGATTCACCTCGACTTCGGACCGCAGATACGTTTTAGGAAACCGGCTTTGCATCGCGTTCCAGGTGTTTTCCGCCTGCTTTATTTTGCCCAGATTAAAATGACATTCGCCTAAGCGAAACATAACGCTGTCGCCATAGGAAAGGGTATCGATTTTTCGCAGCAACTGCTGGTAATAAGCCAGGGCTAATTTATATTTGCGGTTGATAAAATAATTTTCGCCCAC
Source organism: bacterium (assembly GCA_023139775.1). Taxonomy (GTDB): domain Bacteria; phylum Oederibacteriota; class JAAXVQ01; order JAAXVQ01; family JAUVAV01; genus JAGLMY01. The sequence continues at coordinate 1,945 of JAGLMY010000188.1, read as the reverse complement.
CATGTATTCAGCGGCTGATTTAAATTGACTGCGGGGGTAATGATTAATAAAGGTTATGGCTTGGTTCAGAGTCTTATGAGCGCCGGGATTTGCCTCCATCGCTTTTACCAGCATAATCCAGGCTTGTGTTTCTGGGCTTTTGGCAAGGGCTGTTTGAGCCGACATAACGCCCATAATCCCAATTAGAATCCCACCCATTAAAACCCACACCTTGCATTGTTGCTGCATCATATAACTCCCGGTCAATTTAATCTCCTCATTCAAGTCAGTAAACTGCGGTTAAACAAAAATTGTCATTCCCGCAGGTATTTAGCGGGAATCCAGAGGTAGGGACGACCGGCTACGGGCGCACTCAGTGCGCCCCTACAAGATCCCCGATTAAAGCCTTCGGGGATGACAAACAAAAAAACCGCATGACTGACATGTTACAAAATTGCTTATCTTTTTAATTACGGCGCAATACTATTTCACCTGGTGAAATTCCGGCTCTTTCCGGCTCATAACCGTAATATAAATAAAATTGGATTTCAATAAATTACCCTCATAATCCACTCCTTCTAAAAAGCAGGTATACGCGTCATCCGGAACCATCCGTCCCTTGTTGTTTCTTCCTTCCCAGGTAACTGAACCGGGAAATTTATTTTTCCCGACAAAACATTTTACCATCCTCCCCTTAGAATTCAGGATCAGAAGCGCCCACCTTTTAAACAATACCTTCCGCTGGTAATTAATTTTAATCGTTACCCGCGGCGTGATCCCGCCTTTGGTTAAATACTTTGAGGAACTCTCCAGTCCGACGCGATGGGTCCCCCATTTAAAGCGCACTCCCAAACAATGATAAATATCCTCCAAATCAAAATCAGCCCGGCCGGCATAATCAATTCCCCAACTCCGGTCAAAATAACCAAAACCCAGATAGACTGACCTGGTATCTACTCCATTACGAATAAACCACTTCGCAGAAAAGGCGCTCTCCCAACCCAGGGCTGCCCGAAAAGGCAGGTCGCCTTCCAGCGCTTGCGTGTATTCAACCCCCACTTGCATGATATTTTTAAAGGCCATACCGAGATTGAGTTGGGCCCGCCGGGGATACGCAATCCCTGCGCCCTTGAGGTTAATCTGCGGTTGCAACAAATTAATTCCAGTGATCCCGGCAAAAAAATTATTAAATTGAAACCGCAGGCCAAGATCAATACTCTCGCCCGCTTCATTGCCGGATTTATTATTGACATGCAAAGCGCGGAAACGGATACCAGCCTGCAACCAGGAGGGCGCAATCATTCTGCCATATCCCAGTGAAAATATCTGTTCGCGGGTATTGAGCTTATCCAGGCTGTCATCAGCCAAAACTTCTTCGCTATTAGGGTAGAGCATTGAAAACCCCAGCCCGAACTTACCAATCTCAGGTATTGGCTGGCCGTAAGCAAAAGTTCCAATCAAACTGTTGTCCGCAAACATCCCAACCCCGGAGCTTAATTCCATATTCCTGAGAACGGCAAGATTCGCCGGATTTCCAAAAACCGCCTCAGCTCCGGTTTGCCACCCTGATTGCGCGCCCATACCTAAATAACGAGCTGATATCCGCGGATCAAAACGCAGATCACAATATTCATCATACGCCAGTCCTTTAGATACGCACAGCAAAATCATGCCCAATCCCACCAGGAACCTAAAGTGGTTGCTTACAGCAGAAAATTTAATCATTATAAACAACTCCTTTAATTACTTAAGGTGTAGTAAAAAAATCGTATATTTCGTAGCATGTCAGTTACGGTACTTGAAAGCTTTTTCAGGATTGCTAAGAGCCTGTCGGACTTTAGTCTTTTTCCCCCTTTTTCAAAGGGGGACGAGTGCTTAAAACCCGTTTTTGTGTCTAAGTCCAACAAGCTCCTAGAATTTCATTCAATATTCTGAACCTGTTCCCGGATTCTTTCCAATTCTTCCT
>JAGLMY010000187.1 GCA_023139775.1 bacterium | reverse complement strand
TAACGCGGGATCAATTTGAGTTGCCCAAATTAACTGTCTTCCGCATTTTAACCTGGCTAATGCTCGCAGTATGGGGCATTCGTATCCTGGCAGCCAAACAACTGCAATTTCGGCGTACTCCTTTGGATCTTCCTATTTTGGTCTGGGCCGGCCTGCAAATTCTCACTACCCTGGTCACTGTTTCTCCCTATGTCTCGTATCGCGGTGAGTATGAAAATTTCCGCGGTCTATTGACTATGCTAAATTATGTTGCCCTCTATTATATTGCTGTTAATTTTATTCGCACGCGCGCCCAAGTCAATCGCTTGCTCAAAACAATTTTAACTGCCGGACTATTAACCACCATTTACGGGGTAACACAATTTTTTGGAATTGACTTTATTGCCTGGAATCCTGCCTCCATTGCTCCCGGACGCTACTTTTCCAGCCTGGGCAATCCGAATTTTTTAGCCGCTTACTTGGCTATGGTCATGCCTTTGTTGGTCATTTTCTTTGTTGAAACCAAATCAACGCTCTACCGCGCTTTGTTGTTTATCTGTTTTGTAGTTATGTTCACCGCCCTGATGGGCACCTGGTCACGCGGCGGATTTCTGGGTCTGCTGACTGCGCTGGGCATCTTGATTTTATTCGGTCTGGTGCGCGCTTTCCGTTATCTGCAAACACAATCGCAACAGCAAAAAACGCAGGTGTCTGTTAGCGCGCGTGAATTCCTGCAAAAGCATGAGTTTTGGACACTGCTTATAGGCGTCACCCTGGCAATTGTCATCGCGATCTCAGTTACTTTTGGTAAAAATCACATGCTCCGCATGGTGGATACTATTGTTCATTTAAAAAGCGCCTTGAAAGTCTCTCGTTTGCATATTTGGGGACCGGCCATGGGTATGATTAAAGATTACCCCATCTTGGGAACCGGTCTGGATACCTTTAAAACTGTTTTCCCGCGATACGCAACTCCGGATTTCGCGGCTATTGACGGTGCCAATGTATCCTCCCGTACGGCGCATAATGAGATTCTGCAAGTACTGGCCACTCAGGGAATAATCGGTTTGATTATTGTCACCTGGCTGACTATCATGATTTTAATTAATTGGTGGAAGGCCTACGGTCTGAGCAAAAACAATTGGCAGGATCGCCTGGTTTTAGTGGGACTTTTGGCCAGTTGGACCGCGTATTCCGTGCAAAATCTTTTTTCCTTCGGGGTCGTGGCTCTGGATTCTTTTTACTGGTTGATTATTGTTTTTATTGTGCTCTTTTTAGACACTCCGGAAAAGCAATCCCAACTGGCACCGCAGCAAAAACCTGCCGGCAAACCGAGTGTCTTGTTTAAAACGCTGACTCAATTTCGCATTCCTGTCATGCTTGCCTTACTCGCTTTCTCCCTCTTCATGTCTTGGTGTGTCCTGCGCAGTGCCTTGGCGGATTACGCGTACAACCTGGGGACCATTTACCGTCTTCGTCAAAGGTGGGATCATTGTATTGCCGCCTTTTCCAAAGCTGCTAAATACACCCCGACTGAGGTGAAATATATGGTATACCAAGGCTTGGCCTATGAAGAAAAGGCCAAGCAAGCGCCTGCCAACCAACGCCTGGGTTATGTACAGAAAGCGCTTGAATCATACCGGCAAGGCGTAGAAATGAATCCTACCAACGCTTACTACCTCGGCAACTTGGGCAGAGCCTACGCCTTAGCAGCGGCGATTGAACCGGCCCGGCAAGAGCATTTTAGGAATTCTGTTCACTATTATAAACAAGCAATTCACTATGCCCCGGTAACAGTGCTGTTTTACCAAAATTTAGCCATGACCTATCATGCCCATCAAAAGGAAACAAAATTTGTCGAGGTTATGGATAAATTATCTACCTTTCATACAAAGGAAGCGGCACGTCTGAGTTTTACAGCTGCCAACAATTACTACAATCTCAATCAATTGCACAAAGCGATTATCTATTATGAAAAAGCCGTAACGTATAAAACCGATTATTCGGAAGCATATTTTAATTTGGGAGTAACCAGCGCGCGCCTGTCCAATATTGCCCAGGCTGTCGCGCACTGGCAAAAAGTCCTGGAGATAAATCCCGATTTTAAACCAGCCAAACAAATGCTGGAACGGTATCAAGCTAATCCCACTGCCTCCTCAGGACATATGATAATAAATCCGTCCGTTCCCAAGTAGGGTTCTTAGCTTTTCTTCACTACGCTGTCAATTACAACGCGTTCCCTCTCAACCAGCCTTTTTAATTCCTCCATTAATTTCATGTCCACCGTGACCCCGTATCGTTTTGGCAACTGTTCCACCACTTCTCCATGATGTGCGGTTTGCAAATGCAAAGTAACCGGTGTGGCGCCACTGTGCCGCAACAACGTATTCTTTAATACCTCTAATTGTTCGATCCCCATGGTCAAGGGTAAGTAAAGATGTAGTTTTTTCGAGAGCTGCGAATAAGCCTGACTTAATGGCACAATATCCGTAGCCACCACTTTGCTGTCATCACCGCTGCGATCCAAGCGTCCGACCACAAACAGTATCGCATCTTTGACTAAATAGGTTTTATGTCTGCCCAACAAATCAGGCCACACCAGGACTTCTACCAAACCCTCACCATCATCCAGAGAAAATCTCACCATAGGTTCTTTGCGTTTGGTAATGCTGTGCCGGACCCCGACCACTTCACCGCCCAAAATCAACGGCTGCCCTTCATTAAGGGTATGCATGGACTGGGTGGTAACTGTTTTAAAGCGATCCAACAACTCCTGATGTTCAGCCAATGGATGTCCGGACAAATAAAATCCCAACACCTCTTTCTCATTGGCCAAACGCTCTTTCTCGTTTTCCGGCAATATGATCACTGCCGCCCTTATGGGCGTGGCTGCCACCTGATCAAACATGGCCAACTGCCCCAATTGTTTATCCGCCTGGATTTTTTGCGCAGCCGGCAGCGCTTGTGAAATAGCCTGCAGCAACTGCGTGCGTGCTTGTCCGGTAAAATCAAAAGCCCCGGCTTTAACCAAACTCTCGATCACTCTGGCGTTCACCGTCTTAATATCCACGCGATTGCAAAAATCCGCCAGCGAGGCAAACGGACCTTGGGCCTCGCGCTCCAAGTGAATAACCTGGGCCGCTTGGGTCCCTACATTACGTATCGCTGCCAGCCCAAATCGAATGGTATCGAAATCAACCGAAAAACGGTCACGACCGGCATTCACATCCGGCGGCGCTACGGTGAGCCCCATACGCCGGCACTCGGCAATATATTTAGCGACTTTATCGGTGTTCCCCATTTCATTGGATAACAAAGCAGCCATATAGGCCAGAGGATAATTGGCTTTCAAGTATGCTGTTTGATAGGCCAACAAGGCATAGGCTAAGCTGTGGGATTTGTTGAATCCATATTCACCAAAACGCGCCATATGATCAAAAATCGATTCTGCGGTCTCATGCTCAATTTCCCCGGCTTTGGCTCCCTGTATAAAATTATCACGCTGCTGCTCAATGATCTCCGGATTCTTTTTTCCCATGGCCCGTCTCAAGATATCCGCTTGTCCATACGTAAAGCCACCCAGTTGTACGGCAATTTGCATGACTTGTTCTTGATATACAATAGTTCCATATGTCTCTTTGAGTATGGTTTCCAATTCCGGGTGAGCATAGCGTATGGGCACACGCCCGCGCTTGCGCAGAATATAATCATCAATAATAGCCATGGGACCCGGACGATAGAGCGCGATCAAGGCGCAAATTTCTTCCAGCGAACGTGGTTTCAGTCGTTTGAGCAAATCCCGCATACCGGAGGACTCCAACTGGAAGATACCGGCAGTCTGACCCTCTCCCAAAAACGTAAAAGTTTTTTCATCCTCCAGAGAAATATTTTTTATATCCAAGCGCACCTGCGTCTGACAATAATTTTCCTCCAGGGCATCCCGAATAATCGTCAAGGTGCGCAGGCCCAAAAAATCCATTTTCAAGAGCCCCAGGCGTTCCAAAGACTCCATGGCATACTGTGTGGTTAAGGTAGACCCCTTATCAACCTCGCTGCCACCTTCTCCGCTTCTGCCGGTTTTGGTCCGGCACAAAGGAACCATGGCCATCAGTGGTTCACGCGAAATTACCACACCGGCCGCATGCGTAGACGCATGGCGAACCTGACCTTCCAGGGTCAGGGCTATGTCTAAAAGTTCGCGAACTTTTTCTTCAGAGTCATATTGGTTTTTCAATTCCGGAACTTGGTCCATGGCCCGGGCAATGGTCATGTCCGGAGCTTGGGGAATGAGTTTGGCCAGACGGTCCACTTTGTCGTAGGAATGATTCAATACCCGGCCCACATCGCGCACTGCCGCCCTGGCTGCCAATGTTCCAAAAGTAATAATTTGGGCTACATTTTCCTGGCTGTATTTCTGAGTCACGTAACGGATAACCGCCTCCCGTCCGATATCTGAAAAATCCACATCAATATCCGGCATGGAAATACGCTCCGGATTTAAGAAACGTTCAAAAATCAGTCCATACTTCAGCGGATCGATATCTGTAATTTCCAATAAATAGGCTGCCAAGGAGCCGGCCACAGATCCTCGCCCAGGTCCAACCGGAATACTCTGCTTACGCGCATAGCGAATAAAATCCCAGACAATGAGAAAATACGCGGCATAGCCCATTTCTGTGATCACCTGCAACTCATGCGCCAGTCGTTCCTGAACCGCGGTATTTGCCTGAGCATATTTTTTCTGAAGTCCTTTTTGGCACAACCACTCCAGAAATGCGTCCAAATCCGAAAGCTGCTTTTGCTCCTGTATGAGACGAATTTGCGGAATAACCTCCTCCGGAATTGGATAATGCGGTAATTGAATCCGGTTGGCGGGGATTTCCAAATTGCAGCGATTGGCTATTTCCGAGGTGTTCTGAGCAGCTTCCGGCAATTCATGAAATAACGATTCCATCTCCGCGCCGGATTTCAGGTAGAACTCTTCTGTGGGTAGACGCATACGCCGCTCATCACTCATGACGGTGCCGGTTTGCAGACAGAGCAAGGCTTCCTGGGCCAAAGCATCCTCGCGACGTAAATAATGCACATCATTGGTGGCGACCAGGGGCAGATTTAAATCCCGTGACAAATCCACCAAACCGCGATTGACAGCTCCTTGAGTCGGCAAATTTTGATCCATGAGTTCCAGATAAAAATTGCCGGCGCCGAATATTTGATAATACTCCTCCGCGACTTGGCGAGCCAATGGCATCTCACCCTTCTGGAGAAGCATGGGAATCTCACCCTGTAAGCAGGCTGACATCCCGATCAATCCTTGCGCGTGTTTTGCTAAAACCTCTTTATCAATCCGGGGGCGATAGTAAAATCCTTGTAAAAAACCGATGGTCGAGAGTGATACTAAATTTTGGTATCCAACATAGTCTTTGGCCAGCAAGGTAAGGTGATACGCCGCATCCTTTATCCCATGCTTGCTGTGCTTATCCAGGCGTGATCCGCCGGCCAGATAGGCTTCCATGCCGATAATGGGTTTAATTCCATTTTTCAAACAAGCATGATAAAATTCAATAGCGCCATACATAGCGCCATGATCTGTAATCGCCAGAGCCGGCATACGCAATTCACGCGCACGCTGGATCAAGGCCTCAATACGGCAGGCACCGTCGAGCAGAGAATACTCGGAGTGAACATGCAAATGAATAAAATTGTTAAAAGGCATTTCAAGTTCCTGTTTTCATCATTGTAGGGGCGACCGGCCGGTCGCCCCTACACAAAATTGATTTTCAAAGGGGCGCACTCAGTGCGCCCCTACAGGTATAGTAAAAATTAATGTCCTATTACCTGTATCACAATTCTGCGGTTTCTTGCACGTGTGTCATGATCAATGACCACAATGTTTTGCCAGGTCCCCAGGGTTAGAACACCCTCAACTACAGGTATGGTCAACGAAGGGCCAATGAGCGCCGCCCGGATGTGAGAACCCCCATTGCCATCCCCCCAGGTCTGATTGTGCTGCCACGCGCGTTTGAATGGAATCAAGGCCTCTAATAATTCAGGAATATCTTTTACCAGGCCAGGTTCATATTCAATAGTGGTCACCGAAGCTGTCGCTCCCGGGGTAAAAACCGTCACCTGCCCTGCGGTTATACTACTGTGCTCCAAAACACTCTGCACATCCGGTGTGACATCCAGAATATGATCATGACCATGGGTATGTATGGCTATTTCTTTGGTAAACACTTTCCAAGCTGAGGTTGTCTCTTTTTTCATGAATCACCTATTAATCAATTCGGTAGGGGCGCGATTAATCGCGCCCCTACTCCCATTCTATGGTCGCCGGGGGTTTGGATGAAATGTCCAAAACCACACGATTCACGCCTTTCACTTCATTGATAATCCGGTTCGAAATTCGTCCCAGCACTTTCTGCGGAAGATAGGCCCAGTCCGCGGTCATGGCATCCACACTGGTCACAGCACGAATAGCCACCACGTTTTCATAGGTGCGCTCATCTCCCATGACACCGACGGATTTAACCGGCAGCAACACAGCAAAGGCCTGCCATAGCTTCCGGTAATTTCCGGACGCTTTTATTTCTTCGAGCAATATAGCGTCTGCTTTGCGTACTACTTCCAGTCGCTCTTGGGTGACCTCCCCGATAATACGTATGGCCAGCCCGGGTCCGGGAAAAGGATGACGCCATACCATATCCGCAGGCATTCCCAATTCAATACCAACCCGGCGAACCTCATCTTTGAAGAGCTCACGCAAGGGTTCAACCAACTCAAAACGCATGTCCTCCGGCAACCCACCCACATTATGATGGGATTTAATCGTGGCTGACGGACCTTTGACGGAAACACTCTCAATCACATCCGGATAAATAGTTCCTTGGGCCAAAAAATCAAATTGCCCAAGTTTTTTTGAGCGTTTATCAAAAATATCAATAAATTTATTACCAATCAGTTTACGCTTCTCTTCCGGATCGGAAATATTTTTTAAGACTCCTAAAAAATCGGCAACCGCGTCCACTACTTCCAAGTGAATATCATAATTTTTAGTAAAAATCTCAACGATTTTCTCTTTCTCGCCGGCGCGTAATACGCCATTATCCACCAGCATACAGGTCAACTGATCTCCCACTGCTTTATGTATCAATACCGCCGCGACGGCGGAATCCACCCCGCCGGAAAGTCCACAGAGCACCTTCCCTTTACCGACTTGCTCCCGAATTCGTGCTACGGTTTCTTCTACAAAAGAAGCTGGTGTCCAGCTGCCAAAACAACCGCAGACAGTGTATAAAAAATTTTTAAGTATTGTCAGGCCTTCACGAGTATGCTCAACCTCAGGATGAAACTGAATGCCGTATATTTTCTTTTCCTCATTGGCAATGGCTGCCATGGGAGCATTTTCGGTTTTTCCAATTATCTTAAATCCCGGCGGCAATTTATCCAGGCGGTCACCGTGGCTCATCCAGACCGTGGTACGACCGGCAACATTCTCAAAAAGGGTTTGATCCTCTTGAATCATAAGATCGGCAAATCCGTATTCCCGCTGCGTGGATGGTTCCACTTTTCCGTCCCAGAGATGGCCGATCAACTGCATGCCATAACAAATCCCCAAGATAGGAACACCCAATTCCATGACCGCTTTTGCCATCATGGGCGCGTCTTCAGTATAGACGGAAGCGGGTCCGCCGGAGAGCACAATTCCTTTTGGCATCCGGGCTGCAATTTTTTCCAAGGGCAGGCAGTAGGGATGGATTTCACAATAGATATTCAATTCACGTATGCGCCGCGCAATCAACTGTGTGTACTGTGATCCAAAATCCAAAACCAAGATGAAATCTTCATGCGCTGGTGTCACAATCTCACTCCCTGGCAGGGGCGTTTAATTAAACGCCCCTACAGTAATATTTCTAATAAAAATCAACAAGGGCGGCCCCCAGGGTCGCCCTTGATAATAAAAACACCACAACCAGACTATTTTCCCGTCAAGAATCAAGTCAAACGGTAATTAGGCGCTTCGTTGGTAATAATAATATCGTGGGGATGACTTTCTCTTAAGGACGCATTGGTAATGCGTATAAGTTCCGCCTTTTCTTTTAAATCGCTTAATTTTCTCGCGCCGCAATACCCCATTCCGGATCGCAAACCGCCTATCAATTGATGCACGGTAGCTGCCAGGGTTCCCCGATATGGAACACGTCCTTCAATTCCCTCCGGCACCAATTTCTTTTCTTCAACATCCCCCTGAAAATAACGATCACTACTGCCGCGACGCATTGAAGTAAGTGAGCCCATTCCGCGATATACTTTAAAACTCCGGCCTTCGAGAATGACCACCTCTCCCGGACTTTCATCCGTGCCGGCAAATAAATTTCCGATCATAATGACATCCGCTCCAGCCGCAATGGCTTTGGGAATATCACCGGAGTATTTCACCCCGCCGTCGGCAATAATTTTAGCTCTGCCTTGGGCAGCCTGCGCGCATTCCATAATAGCTGTTATCTGAGGCACACCAACCCCGGCGACAACCCGGGTAGTACAAATAGAACCAGGCCCGATTCCGACCTTGATCGCATCCGCTCCCGCGGCAATCAGAGCATTGGTGGCTTCCGCGGTCGCCACATTGCCGGCAATCACATCTACGGCCGGATGCTTTTTCTTCAGTTTTTTAACCGCCTCAATAACATCTTTGTGATGTCCATGCGCGGTATCCACGCAAATCACATCCACGCCGGCCTCAATCAGCAACTTTACCCGTTCATCAAAGTCAGAAGACGGACCTACCGAAGCGCCGACACACAAGCGGCCTAGTTTGTCTTTGCAGGCATGTGGAAATTTGCGCCGTTTTTCAATATCTTTTATGGTAATCAACCCTTTGAGCACACCTTTATTATCCACTACCGGGAGTTTCTCAATCCGATGTTTATGCAATACAGCTTCCGCTTCTTTCAAACTGGTTCCTACCGGTGCAGTCACCAATTCATTTTTAGTCATAACATCCACTACTTTTTGATTAAAATTTTTCTGAAAACGCAGATCACGATTGGTCAATATCCCGACCAACTTTCCGTCTTCAGTAATCGGAACACCGGAAATATGAAATTTCGCCATAAGCGCGTCCACTTCGGCAATGCTGTTTTGCGGACCCAGGGTAATTGGATTTCGTATCATTCCGCTTTCCGAGCGTTTTACTTTATCCACCTTAGAAGCTTGGATTTCCGGATTAAGATTCTTATGAATAATGCCCAATCCGCCTTCTTGCGCCAGGGCAATGGCCAAACGTTCCTCAGTAACCGTATCCATGGCAGCAGAAACCAAAGGTATGTTCAGGGCAATTTTTTTAGTGATATGTGTTCTGACCTCGGTTTCCCTGGGCAAAACGTCGGATTTGGCAGGTTTTAGCAGCACATCATCAAAGGTCAAACCCTCGGTTATTTTATCTTTTTTCGATTTTAGCGGCACGTTTTCAACCTCCTCCAGGCCGGCTGGATGCAATCAGGTTAATTTTAGTGAAAGCGAGATGTTATCAGAAGGGATAAAAAAAGTCAATAGCTCAGGTGGAGTGGAAAGGGTTTGGTATTATCCTTTAAATAAAGGGGGTTTTTGTCAATTAACATCTGTAGGGAACGGTCGCGACCGTTCCCTACATGCATTCCGGTTGGGGGACCGTTCCCTACAGATGCGATTTAATACAGTAGGGGCACAGCGCGCTGTGCCCCTACAATTATCTATTAATACATCCCTTCCATGCCACCCATTCCCGGAGGCATACCGCCGCCGCCCGGCATTCCAGCAGGAGCGGCATCTTTCTTTTCCGGTTTATCCGTGACCAAGCACTCGGTGGTCAAAAGCAAAGCGGCAATAGACGCGGCATTCTGCAGAGCAGAACGCACCACTTTGGTCGGATCCACAATGCCGGCTTTCATCAAGTCTTCATATTGACCGGTTGACGCATTCAAGCCAACTTTCAAATCCTTACTCATTACATAATTTACTACTACAGAGGCTTCCAAGCCGGCATTGCTGACAATCTGACGGATCGGCTCTTCAACCGCACGCTTTACGATTTCCACACCCACCTGAGCCTCGCCTTCCTGTTCTACTTTTTTAATGGCTTCCAAGGTACGTAGCAGAGCAACTCCACCTCCGGGCACAATTCCTTCTTCCACCGCAGAACGCGTAGCTGCCAAGGAATCTTCCACACGTAGTTTCTTTTCTTTCATCTCAACTTCCGTGGCAGCACCCACATTAATTATCGCTACGCCGCCAACCAACTTGGCCAAGCGTTCTTGTAATTTTTCTTTATCATAATCGGAATCCGAATCATCCATTTGTTTGCGAATCTGCGCGACCCGTTTGTCGAGGTCTTCTTTTTTACCCGCGCCTTCCACGATGGTGGTGTTGTCTTTGTCCAGAGTAACGCGCTTGGCTTGGCCGAGCATGTTAACATCAACATTTTCCAACTTGTGACCAAGCTCTTCGGAAACTACTTGGCCGCCGGTCAGAATGGCAATGTCTTCCAACATGGCTTTACGGCGATCGCCAAAACCAGGGGCTTTGACACCGCAGACATTGAGTGTTCCGCGCAGTTTGTTGACCACCAAGGTTGCCAAAGCTTCGCCTTCAATATCTTCCGCGATAATGAGCAAGGGCTTGCTCAGTTGCACGACTTTTTCCAGCAAGGGCAGCAAGTCTTTCATGGAACTGATTTTCTTATCATAAATCAGCATAACCGCATTTTCCAAAACCGTTTCCATACGCTCGGAATTGGTAACAAAATAGGGTGAGAGATAGCCGCGGTCAAACTGCATGCCTTCCACCACCTCCAACTCGGTTTCCATTCCTTTGGCCTCTTCTACAGTAATAACACCATCCCGGCCGACTTTTTCCATGGCTTCAGCAATCAGATTGCCGATCACAGTATCATTGTTAGCCGAAATACTGGCCACATTGGCAATCTCTTCTTTGTCTTTGACATCAACCGATATCTTTTGCAATTCCTCAACCGCCGCATTTACCGCGGCTTCAATTCCCTTTTTAATGTACATGGGATTCGTGCCGGAAGTCACATTTTTCAAGCCTTCACGGATCATGGCTTGGGCCAACACCGTGCCACTGGTGGTTCCATCGCCGGCCACATCATGGGTTTTGGTGGCCACTTCTTTGACCAACTGTGCGCCCATGTTTTCATACGGATCTTCCAATTCAATCTCTTTGGCAATGGTCACGCCATCATTGGTAATGGTCGGCGCGCCGAATTTTTTATCGAGCACCACGTTGCGGCCCTTGGGACCCAGGGTTACACGTACTGTGTCAGCCAGTTTATCAACACCGCGCTGTAAGGCACGGCGGCTTTCTTCATGAAACAACAACATTTTTGCCATAATATTTCATCCTCCTTCTCGGTATTAAATTTGTATATTATTCTTCGACAATTCCTAAAATATCGTCTTCATTCATGATCATGAGTTCTTCATCATCAATCTTCACTTCATTGCCGGCATATTTTCCGTACATAACCATATCGCCTTTTTTCACGTTCATGGCAATGCGTTGGCCTTTGTCATCCACTTTGCCCGGTCCGGCGGCAATGACTTTTCCCATCAAGGGTTTTTCTTTGGCTGTGTCAGGAATAATGATCCCGCCTTTTTTCGCTTCCTTTTCTTCCTCGGGTTTCACTAGGACACGATCACCCAGTGGCTTTAATTTCATGATTTCTTCCTCCTTATTTTTATATGTTTCGCAATATGCTTTAGCAGTCTCGGACCGAGACTGCTAAAGGCGAATGACAAATATATTCGATTTTTAAAAAAAGTCAAGAAAAAATATTCAAAATGTTGACATCAGATTAGAGCGCATAGACGTGTAGTAACATACCACCTAGTAGAGACGCATGAGCATGCGTCTCTACTAGGTGGTGGCCGGCCAATACTTCCGCAGAAAGGCAATGATCCACTCAACAACCTGCAAATATTCGTTGTCCAGGGTCAGGGCATGGCAGGAATTGATCAAACGTGCTTTTCCTTGCTTTCAGAAGCA
>JAGLMY010000186.1 GCA_023139775.1 bacterium | reverse complement strand
TCCTGGTGGTGCAATGTGCACGGTCATGGCCACCCGAAAATTAATCACAACATTGCCCGGCAACTGGAACAATTGGAGCATGTGCTGTTTGCCGGCATTACGCATCCTGGTGCCGCAGAGGTGATTGACCGTCTGCATTCCCTGCTTGATCCTTCCCTCACCCGCTTTTTCTTTTCCGACAACGGGGCCACCTCCACTGAGATCGCGCTCAAAATGGCTTTTCAATATTTTCAGAATATCGGCAAAAAATCCAGGACCCGTTTTGTGTTTCTGGACAATGCGTATCATGGCGACACCGCCGGATCCATGAGTGTGAGCGGGATCGCCTTGTATCACGAGTTGTATGCGCCTCTCCGATTCAAATCATTTCAAACTGAGGCTCCTAATTGCCGGCAGTGTCCGCATCGTTGCTCAAAATTTACTTATTCAGCCCAAGAGACCGCTTGTGCTTTGGAATGTTTTTCCAGTATGGAAACGCTGTTAAGCAAAGAAAAAGAATCAATTGCCGCGGTTATTGTCGAACCCCTGATGCAGGGAGCTGCGGGTATTTCTTTTTATCCTCCGGAATATCTGCAAAAATTGCGCAAACTTACTTCTGAATTGGATATCCTCCTCATCTTCGACGAAGTAGCCACCGGATTTGGCCGGACCGGCACGCTCTTTGCCTACCAACAAGCGAAAGTTGTTCCGGATATTCTCTGTCTATCCAAGGGATTGACTGCCGGGTATCTGCCTATGGCTCTGACCGTAACGCACGAGCATATTTATCAAGCCTTTTACAGCGATGCTGTAGCACCCAAAACCTTTTTTCACGGCCACACCTATACTGCCAATGCTCTATGCTGCGCAGCGGCCATTGCCAATCTAAAACTCTTTCAGGAACAGCATTTGCCTGAGAGTCAAGTTGAGGTCATGCACTATTTTCACCAGCGTCTGCGGGAATGGGGACAGTATGATTTTGTCGGAGATATACGTTTCTTGGGTTTTGTGGGCGCTATTGATATTGTAAAGAGCCGTTCGCAAAGCCGGGCATTTGATCCTGCTTTACGTATTGGTCAAAAAATATATTTTGAATCCATTAAAAACAATTTGCTCTTGCGTCCGCTGGACAACACAATTTATTGGTTTTTGCCCTTAGTTATACAAAAACCGGATATTGATGCGATTCTGCAAAAAAGTCTGATTAGTATACAAAAAGCCCTGGCTTCGGTAGACCAGCAATAATAAATCTGAGGTAGTAAAATGTCAGCAACAAATTCATTTGCCGGCTTGCAAGCAACTCTGGATCAACTTCTGGCCAATGACAATCTGCGCTCTTTGCGCACACTGGAAAAACGCGAAGGTGCTTATGTTTGGCTGGCCGGCAAAAAATACCTCAATTGCTCTTCCAATGATTATCTCGGTCTGGCTGTGGATCTATCTCTGCAGAATATTTTTTTTGCTTTGCGCACTCAAGCAAATAGTTTGAGCGAGTACAGCCCCGGCGCCTCCTCTTCCCGGCTTTTGACCGGTACGCAAGCGCCTCATGTCCGCTTGGAAAAGACCCTGGCCCAACGCTATAATCGCGAGGCTGCGCTTTCCTTTACCTCCGGCTACCATGCCAACGTCGGTATTCTCCCTGCCTTGCTGAGTCCTCAGGACATGGTGTTTTCCGATCGTTTGAACCATGCCAGTCTAATAGACGGCATTCGATTGTCCGGAGCCAAACTCTATCGTTATCATCATTTGGACTATGCTCACTTGAAACAGTTGTTGCAAAAACATCGTGCTCAAGGCAAAAATGCCGTCATCATTACTGAGAGTATTTTTAGTATGGACGGTGATGTAGCTGATCTTCCCCAACTGGTCACGCTCAAACAAAAATACTCAGCCTGGTTGTATGTGGATGAGGCACACGCAGTTGGGGTGTGCGGCAATTCCGGATTGGGTGTCAGCGAAACCACCAACACTATTCAGGACATTGATTTTTTGGTAGGCACCTTTGGCAAAGCCCTGGCTGCTTTGGGCGCCTATCTGGTAGCCGATCAGGTAGTCAAAGATTATTTGATCAATACCATGCGTTCTTTCATCTTCACTACCGCCCTGCCGCCCATCCAAACGCAGTGGCTAAATTTCTTGTGGGAGCAACTTCCGCAACTCCAAAGCAGACGTGATCATCTCAAATACTTGGCTGCTCAATTCCGTACTGCTCTGAAAATTGCCGGTTTGCAGACCCGGGGAGAGAGCCATATTATTCCCATCCTACTGGGAGAAAACGCGCAAACGCTTAGGACCGCAAATTTTTTACAGGAAAACGGATTTCTGTTGTTTGCCATCCGTCCTCCCACAGTTCCCAAAGGCACTTCCCGGCTCCGGATATCCTTAACCGCGGACATGACCTGGCAAGATCTTGAACCAATAGTACCATTAATCAAATCCATGCTGTGAAGGCAGGCAAATATGAAAAGCAAATGGATAATACAGCAGCAAAAAGATAAACTACTCCTCTTTATGAATGGTTGGGGCCTGGATGAACAACCCTTCTGTTTTCTGGACAGTGAATCACACGACGTGTTTATGCTCTATGATTATCGTGATCTTAGCTTCCCGGTGGATGTAAAAGCGCTTTTTCGCCCCTATAAGGAGATTTACTTACTGGCCTGGTCTCTGGGCGTCTGGGTCAGTCAATCCCTAAAAAATCTCCTGCCGGATCGCACTGCTTTTTCTGTAGCAATCAACGGGACCCTGCAACCCATTCATCAACAATATGGCATTGCTCCGGATATTTTCGCTTCTACACTGCAACATCTCTCGCCCGCTACCTTGGGTGATTTTTATAGCAATATGCTTATGGATGAACAAGAAGAAGCACGTTTCAGGGCCCAACGACCTGTTCGTGCTTTCTCAGAACAAGCCGAAGAATTGTCCCAACTCAAGCAAATGATAGAGGCTGAGACCCCTGCCCGTGAAGCTATGGGTTATGACATGACCATCATCAGCAGCCGGGATTTGATTATGCCGGCCAAGAACCAACTGCGCTTCTGGAAAAACCAGAGCACCTGCCAGGTGATCAAGAGCGGCCATTTTCCCTTTTATCGCTGGAAACGCTGGGAGGATATTTTTGTCCATGTCAGCCATGAATAAAGACCGCATCAAACAGCGCTTCAAAAAATCCATCACCACCTACAATCGCTGTGCGCAGGTTCAAAAACAGATGTCCGAGTTTTTGTTGTCCAGTCTACAAGAAAAGAGCGGTAAGCAATTCCCCAACCTGCTTGAGATCGGCTGCGGAACCGGACTTTTAACCAAACAAGTACATGCGCAATTATCTTTTAGCAATTTTACTGCCAATGATTTGGTAGCCGAGGTAGCACCCCTGATTCAAAGGATTTCAAAAAAGATTCGCTTCCTGGCCGGCGATTGTGAGTCTATAACCGATTTTCCAGCTGAACTTGATCTGATTATTTCCAACGCAGCCTTCCAATGGGTCTCAGCTTTGGATAAACTACTGGAAAAATTCAAGCGCCTGCTAAATCCAAAAGGGGTGGTCGCGTTCTCGGCTTTTGGTCCGGATCATTTTAAAGAAATCCGACAGCTCCTGGGGCCCGGTCTCCAATACCTGGATCAGCAACAGATGCATAAAATTGCCAAACTCCATTTCGAGATCATCTTTTGTTCTGACCAAACCATCCCTTTGTATTTTTCCGATGGCATGGCTGTGCTCAAACATCTTAAAACTACAGGTGTGAATAGTTTGTATCAGCAAGCCTGGTCCAAAAGCACCTTGAATGCCTTTGCGCAGAAGTATGATCAGCAATTCAAGTGTGACCAGGGAGTGCCGCTGACCTTTCATCCCTTTTACTGTATTTTACGGAGAAAAAAATGAGCGTTATTTTTATTACTGGTATCGACACCGGGGTTGGCAAAACCTATGTGACCGGAGCGCTGGCTAGGTATCTAAAAGACCAGGGCAAATCCGTGATTACCTGCAAACTGGTTCAAACCGGAAGCACACATCCTCCGGAAGACCTGCTAATGCATCGCCAATTCATGCAGGAATCCTTGCATGCATACGATCAGCAAGGAATCACCTGCCCTTATGTGTTTTCCTATCCAGCCTCTCCCCATTTGGCCGCCGGCATGGAAAACAAAACCATTAATCCTGATAAAATTGACCAGGCCACAGACAGACTAACCAAAGAATTTGAGTATGTGCTCATGGAAGGCGCAGGCGGCATTTGCGTGCCCTTAACTCCATCGTATACCATACTCGATTTCCTTACAGAACGCCGCTATCCCTGCGTGGTGGTCAGTTCTCCCAAGCTGGGTAGTATTAACCATACCCTGCTGACCCTGGAAATGCTGGCAAATAAAAATGTTCCTGTATTGGGAATTTGTTATTCCCTGGCTATTCCATCTACACTGGAAATAACCAAGAACACAGAAGCATTATTGAGAGAACGCTATCCGCATTTGCCATTCGTATTCGTTCCATTCCTAAATATAGAGAAAAAACTCGTGGTAGTTGATTTTTCCAGCTTTAAACTGGAGACGTAAAATAGGTATCACGCTTCTAACGTTTGTAATAAAAAACCCCAGAGGAATCGTCCCCACACACTCTAATCGCGCCACCCGCTTTTCCAACATCTCGAAATCGTCATAAGATACTTTTCTGCGCAAATCCGCGCGAATCGCTGTTTGACCCTCATGCAGCAAGGCTGCTTTAACGAATGAACACCTTCTTTTAAACCAAAGATATCCTTGTTTACTTTTTCAAATTTTGCATCTACTTGATCAAAACGGTAATTCATAACCTCAACAATTCTCTTCTGATTTTCCTCAAATTTTTCTACAACAACCTTAAATTCACTCATGGTAATCTTCCCACACCGTGATTGATTTTCATTTTTATGCTTTTACCATAATTATTGCTCTGCGTCCTTTGCGTCTCCTCGTGCCCGTCTTTCGGGTATGCGGTGAGTGCTTCTTATATTAATTAGCCGGTTCTGTCAACCGCCAAATTCTTACAAAATTAGACTGGCAAATACAAAAATTCATGCATATTTTTTACTGCTTACCAAAAAAACAGTCACAGGCAGAGGACGTAGTCAATATACTTTTGATCCACGCTTCCAACTCAATCCGACTCTCCTCCAATGCCGCTGTAATAACCATCTTTTCTTCCTTTCCCCCATCCACCTGTAAATCACCCAATTGAATTTCCACCTCATCAAAGTTTTTAATCATTTTGATGTCTACTATATAACCGCACATAAATAAAGGGACATCGGCATTGTTTAGTAACAGTTCAGTGAACTGCGGTTAAACAAAGGTTGTCATACCCGCATGTAGTAAGCGGGTATCCAGTGACTTTTAATTCCTTTAAAATCAAAGCCTCTGGTTCCCCGATTAAAGCATTCGGGGATGACAAACGATAAAAATCACTTCACTGAACTGTTACATTGTTTAAGCCGTCATACCGGCTCTCGTCACCCCGGCATGTAGTTAGCCGGGGCGGTATCCAGAAAAACGTTATAATATATAAACAACAATTCCTGGACCCCGGCTAAAATCATGCCGGGGTGACAGAATTAATGTCCCTTTATTTATGCGCGGATATATATATAGCTTTTACTTCCCCATTTCCTCCAAATACTCCATCACTTTATACATCTCTGTCGACGGATTATCCGCGCCGGAGGTTTCATGAAATGCCTCAATTTGCTTTGCCCGTTTTATCGCTTCGTCTCTTCGGTCCCACATCTCCGCAAATTGCTCTCTTTGGCCTTTTTGATACCCCGGAATATATTTCCTGAGTTCATGTATGACCTCATTACAGTTTGATGCATCCCCGGCAGTGTCAAAAGACCGCGTCGTGTATGTAAAATGCAACAGCAGCCAAAATTCAAAACACGGCACTGATACTATCGACATAAGCTTATTTTTATGTTTGTTATGCGCAATTTTATGTATCGCATCATAATAAGTTGTGTGTTTATCACGGTCAAACACACAAAAAGCCCGGTCATAATCTGAATCTGTTTTCAGTTTGTCTATTGCGGTATTAACTACGCTTAAAGGATCCGAACCATGTTCTTCTTCAACAACTTCAATATTCAGAGTAGTTAATCTCAACTGATTCCTGATAAACTTGAAATACTCCCTCTCTGTTTTACCCTCGCATATAATGAAAACGACTGTATTCGTTGCGCGAAAGGCTTTACGACGAGCGAGTTCTTTTTTTCTTTTTCCGCGCTGCTTATAACGAAGTTGATCTGGAGCCATTTAAATTTCTTCCTCAGCAATAAAAGGCAGCGCTCCGAATCGCCCTTTGAGATACCCTTTTTCCAGAGATGTCTCTTTCCTGGGCTTGAAATCACTTAGAGGATACAACTCAGTCGCGTTTTCCTTGTTCTTTTCTACAAACCAAATCTGGTCCCGCCGCATGATATTTGTATCCAGCAAGGAAGTGTCATGTGTTGTAAAAATCAATTGTGCTTTTGATTCATTGTTTTTCGGATTCTGAAATTGTTCTAATAAAAATCTAGTCATAAGAGGATGCATACTTTTATTCAACTCATCTATGAATAGAATCCTATTCATAGATAAAACATCAGCCAACGGACCGGCAATTGAAAAAAGCCTGCGTGTGCCATCGGATTCAAAACTATAGTTAATAGGAATAGGCTTTTTATCGTCACTTCGCTGATGAATAAAATAAACATCCCACATTTTTTGATCTAGCAATCTTTTTTTAACCTCACTAGGAACATCGTCTGCAAAATGTTCGCTTTTAATACTCTCTTCTTTCACTTCAATATCTTCAATGCTCTCATCGGCTTTTTTTAAAAAATGCAACAATTGCTTTTTACCTTCAGCAGTTTGTGAAACTTTTGCAGAAAAATCTTTGGAAATCTCTATTCCAGTTGTTTCGATAAAAATATCAGCAAACCACTGATAAACAGGCTTAAGTTGTTCATTATTTAAT
Organism: bacterium; assembly: GCA_023139775.1. Classification (GTDB taxonomy): domain Bacteria; phylum Oederibacteriota; class JAAXVQ01; order JAAXVQ01; family JAUVAV01; genus JAGLMY01. The sequence continues at coordinate 18,981 of JAGLMY010000186.1, read as the reverse complement.
TGAACTGCTGTTGATAAAAACAAAGCATTTTCTCTAGTGCTTTCCTCCCACACTTTGCGTAAACCCTTAAAAAATGTGCTGTATTCGTATTTATATTTATTCCCGGATTTATCATATTTTCTATCAAACCAAAGTTGCGGTCTTCCCTTGGGGTAGGCCAAAAGCCACTCACTCATAACCCTTTCTTTAGTTACTGAAAAACCATATTGATACCGGACTTCATCCTTTATAAACTGTATTTCAAATTCACTTGGTTCAGCACTAGTCTTGCTGTCAAAAAGGAATGGTATAGTGCTGATTTCATCGTCTGCTTGTGATTCCTTGGAAGAACGAAGCACTCCTTCACGCATGAATTTTATAGCTCTAAGAAGATTGCTTTTCCCCCCTGCATTAGGACCATAAACTACAGCAGAACGCAATACTCTTGGCAATTTATCAAGCCGTGTTTCAATGGTATTTTCTTCAAGTCGCTCTGTTTTTGAACTTGCTACCATGCTTAAAGTCTGCTTTTTCTTAAAAGACATATAATTTGTAACACTGAACTCTAAAAGCATTTAATTGTCTCCTGGTATTAATTTGATCGCTATTATTGCATATTTTTAGCATTTTTCAAGTTTTATTTAGGTTTTCCAATGAATTATTTGTGCTGGACAGTGACGGTTTTATTCACTAAAAGGATTCCCTCTCCGTTCAAATCTATAAAATCATTATAAAACAATCTTTTTCCAGTGTTTCATACTTAATAATCACTTTATTAAAGGATTTGTAAAAAGGTATGGATATTCCGCTGAAACCGGCCACCCCTGGAACCCGGATAAATTCATTCCAGGGTGACGGATGTGGTGAAATCAAGCCAGCAGACGCCTGGCAAGCAAGGCTTGCATATCGCGGCGGCCGTCAACAATCATATATATATAAACCCGGTGGTCTATAACACGGTAGATCAAACGATAAGGTTTAAAGAATATTTCACGATAATCCCGAATTCCCAAATCCGCCAGTTCTTGGGGATAAACGCCGCGCTGCGGAATACGAAACAAGGTTTCGATAATTTTCTCAATTTTATCCAAAACATACTCAGCTTTTTTTACTGAATCATGGACTTGAATGTGGTGATAAAGTTCTTCCAAGTCACAGGCGGCAGCATTGGTTAGAAAAACCTGGTATTTCATTTATCCGCTCTTTTTGGACAACGCAGGCGTTTAATCACCTGTTCAGCCGGCTGGACCTTTCCCTTTTCCACCTGCTTATTCCCAAGTGCAAGTATCTTCAGCATAGCCAATAATTTCTGCGTCTTTTCATAACTCTCAATATCCTGAATAACCACCTTGGCTTCGCCGTTTTGCGTAATAATCAGCGGCTCATCCTGTTCGGACAGACCACGGACAATTTCAGCGGCATGCACTTTCAAAAAACTGATTGGTTTGATTTGGCTGGACCATTTCATACGACACCTCGTTTTCTTGATATATCTAAATATAGTCCATATTTAGTCTTGTGTCAAGACGGTAAAATAACGATAAAAATTCACAGACTCATACCTATGGTATTTTTGTCCTGAGATGTTCGCCTTTTGCGAAGCATCCCTGTTTTATATATTTCATTCGGTTGGGGCTGCGTAGCGTCCTAGCCTTTCAACAATTTTTCCGGTTAGGACGGCGATATTAACTCGCTTCATCGACGGGCTTAAAATGCATTATATATAATCTTTCCTCTCATCTCCATACTTGACGCCCATCGTGTTCGCGCTAGCACGATAGCGTGATTGATTAAAATAGTGCCGAGTGCCGCCAATCCTCACGCTTTTTCGCTTTGCGAAAGCATACGCCTTTTCCCGTGCCTGGCACCGGCGGCGGCTTCTCTTTACCGGACCAGACGTTTAACCTGTTCCAGATAATCAGCCACATAAGTTTGCGGCTTCAATGATTGCGCTTCTTCCAGGTAATGCCGTGCGTCCTGATAACGGCTGCGCTCTACCGATAATTGTGCCAATCGAATAAGCGCATTCACTTTATCCGCCCCTATTCTTGCCACACGTTCATAGGCTATGGCAGCCTGTTCATAAGCTTTTTCATTTCGATACAGATCGCCTATGGCCATTAATGCTTTTCCATGCAGCGGAACTTTTTTCAGCACTCGTTTATAAGCTTTCAACGCTTTGTTTTTATCACCTTCCAAATCCGCTTTTCTTGCCAATTGCCAATACAATTTATTAGCTTGGCCGGCTGTCAGTTTATTTACAGCATTTAATTGTTGAGCCTTTTTAATTAAATCGCTTACATAAGTGATTTCTTTGGCCATTAAAAAACCATCTATGGCCCGGAGCAAACGATTAATATCAACTGTTTTTTCAGAAAAAGCCTGTTTATAAACGGTTAATGCCTGTTTCGGTTGATTCCGATTCAGCAGCAGATCACCCAAGGTGCTTAAGCCTTCGTTGGAAATCACCTTTAAACGCCTGGCGCTTTCCAAAGCGCTGGCAGCACCGGCTGTGTTATCCAATGACATGCGGCCATTGGCAAGCAATGCCCATAGTTCACCGCGATAAGGATAATCCCTGATCACTTTTTCCAGTAGCTTGACTGACTCCTGATAGCGTTCCTGCTCAAACAAAGCTTTTACCAATCCCAATTGGGCGTTTACATCTTTGGGATTATACATAATGGCTAGACGATAGGAAGATTCCGCCGCGACAGCATCTTCCTTCAGCAAATAGGTATACCCCAGTAAAGTCAGGGTTGATGGTTTGGGCGTACCTTCCAACAACAGAGATTTCAATTCCATGATCGCTTCCTCAATTCTGTCTTGCTGCACCAGCACTCTGGCCAAATTGGCACGAGCTCTCCTGAAAGAATCCATCTTGACCAAAGCCCGTTGATAAGCTTTTTCAGCTGCTTTGAATTCATTTTGTTGAAATCGAATATTGCCTAAGGCAAAATCCAAGGCAGCGCTTGAGTTTGCTTTAATTTCGGGTTTCAGCAGGAGCGCTGCTTCGGACATGCTCTTTTTCGTTATTTCGGCCACCTGCGAAAGCAGCTTGGCTTCTTCCGCTGATACGGTTGGCTCGTCTTTGGTTACTGCTTTTTTTGCGCCATAATCAGCTGCATAAACCAGTCCTGACAGCACGACGGAAAATGCAATCAGTCCTGTTTTAATTATCGCTTTTGTCATTTTTTCTTACCTCTCCAGTTTGAATTCCAAGGGTAATTCGACACGTGTGGCCACAGACCGGTTGTTGCGCCTGCCCGGTTTAAAACGCCATTTTTTAACAGCGTTGATTGCCGCTTGTCCAAACAAGTTGGCCGGTGTGGCTGATTCAATCTGAATGTTGTTTACTGAACCATCGATTTGAACAATAAATTTAATAACCACCTTTCCTGCCATCCCTCTATACTTGGCTGCCAAGGGATAAATCGGCGCTACCTGACAAATAACCTTTGGTGCCTGATCCACTTCCGCCATGTCAAACACGAATTCATCAACACCCAACATGGGGTCCAAGCCGAAATTCAAACCGAAATCGCCGATTCCCGGTTGCAGATCAAGCGCTGCATTTAATTTCATCAGTGATAATCGCTGCCGCACCTGATTTAATCTCGGTTTGAACGGTTCTTTTTTCTTTTCAATTGGCGGCGGTATGTGTGGCAAAGCTTTTTGTATTTCAACACTTTCCACCTGCCTGACCACCAGCCTCTTTGATTTTTTAACCAGTGATTCCATGAACGGCAGACTAATAAAAATAAGCAGGGTAATAATCAAACTGAACATCACCATCCGCCAACTCCAGACCGGTCCGGGATCAATTTGATATATTCTAACTTTGCTCATTGGGCCTCCGTGGCAATACTCACTATTTTAGCACCGCCTAATTTGCATTCATCAATAACCTTAACCACAATGCCGCTTTTACTGCTTTCATCAGCCATGATAATAACCGGTCTGTTTTGTTCTTTGAGCATGCGTGATACCAAGCCGCGAACACCACGTATTCCGATTTCTTTGCCCCCATACACCACGCTGCCGTTTTGTGAAACACCCAGCATAATGCTTTGTTTTTCAAGAGTTTGAGCGCTGGCCGCTTTTGGTTTTTGTATTTCTATCCCTATTTCTTCTACAAAAGCCGTGGTAACTATAAAAAATATGAGCAATAAAAACATCATATCAATCAAAGGTGATATATTAATGTCAACCGTGTCATTTGATTTCAAGTATTGGCGGCGATTCATCTTCAACTCCTTTTCAAAGCAAGAGAAACATGCAATTGCAATGCCAACAGATGATGCTGCAATTGCCCCATTTTCTTTTTCAATACATTAATTCCGAATAATCCCGGTATGGCTACCATCAAACCAAACTGGGTCGTAATCATGGCTTGACTGACACCGGATGCCATTAATTCAGTGGTTTCTTTGGAGCGTTCGGCAATCGCGTCAAAGGTCCCGATCATGCCAAATACAGTACCCAATAGCCCCAACAAAGGCGCAGAGGCAACCAATGCCTGCAGAATAACCAATGACCTATCATGAGGCGTTACTTCCTTTTGCCACACTTCTTTAAACACATTTGTTAACTCGCAGCCTTGTTCAGCTTTAGCTATGGCATATAATACAATTCTTCCAAAATAAAAGGATTGACCGGTAAGATTTTTTTTTAATTCCGCCCATTGCCCGCGCCGGGATAATTGTTCTTCTATTTCGTGTTGAATGTCTTCCGGCATATCCAGCTTGCGCTGCAATGATTGCTGCAACTGGATAAAATAATACCAAATAAGATAGCAGACCAGCGCTATTGGAATCAACAGCCCTCCGCCTTTTACCCAGTAATTAATGCTATCAGACACAATATTAATCATTTCCATTCATCCGAAACCTTTTATGCATTTCTGCCGGTCTTTCGGTGAAGACCATTAATAAACGTAATCGATGTTTGTTCCAGCGTATGGATAATAGTTTTCACTCTTCTTGCCAGATAGGCATGAACCAATAAGGCAGGAATAGCTATCACTAATCCGTATTCAGTTGTTACTAACGCCTCACTGATTCCGCCGGAAAGCAGATTTACCTTGCCTGTTCCAAAAACCGCCACCATGTCAAAGGTATGGATCATCCCTGTAACCGTGCCGAACAACCCCAATAGCGGAGCGGCAGCGGCGGCAACAGACAGAATAGACAGATTTTTTTCCAAATAAGGAATCTGGCTCATAATCTGTTCATGCATAATTTCCTCGATATGTTCCTGCGATGCCTTATGATGATGAATCCCTTCTAAAAGTACTCTCCCTACCGGTGCACCGATTTTCTCCGCTTCAGTTTTTGCTTCTTCGATTTTTTTAGAATGCAACAAACTTAATACCTTGCTGATTGTACGATCCACGTTAACTTCCAATTTCATTAATGACATGAATTTCCAGATTGCCATAATCAAACACAACAGACCCAGGCCCAAAATGGGTAGCATAGTTATGCCGCCGGCCTGTATATGTTCAAACCAGATTTTTTTATTCTTTTTTACTTTCAAGGCCTCGCCCAGCGTAAAATCAAGAGGTATATTTTTCTCATTCCCCTTTATTAAAGCTGAAACCGTATCAGGACTGACGTTATAAACCAATGCCGGCGTACTGCTCCCTAATTTAACACCCAAAAGTCCGGCAACCTCTCTCTTGTCATCAACAAAATATTCTACCGGTCCTGCCTGTACGACAGTTCCTTTATGCAAAAAACCTTCTTCATCCAGCGCCTCGCCTTTATAAATAAAACCGCCCGCTGCCTCTCGATTTTTATGCGCTGCCAATTCCAGTAATGGCTGAACGACTTCCAGGGCTTCTTCCGGCTTGTCCAAATTTAAAAAACGATCTGTTTTGGCGAACTCATTGGCATAACGCTTAATTTCGCCGCCGCTCATACGCGCCATGGTGTCTTTCCGGTATTCATTCAGCAGGGAAACCGCAAAATGTATTTCTACACTCAATAAACCAATCCGGTCTTTTAATTGTTCATAGCCGGATTCTTTCGTCCAGAAAACATCTTTTAATATTTCTTTTCTTTGACGCAGCGGAATCAATGTCTGTTCAAGTGTTTCCAGCTTTTGGCTCATCACCACTCGACGACCGCTGTTTTTTTGGCGAATACTTGCCAGTTTTTGATTCTCAAAAATAATTTCCTCTTTGACTGCCAGGATAGCCTGCTCAATGGACTTCCCTGCCTGGACCTGCCCGGCCAACATGACCAGACTTATTGAAAATAAAAGCAACATCTTTCTCACGGCAGATCCCTTTCCACTTTGACGGGCAATAGAACAAAATCGGCAATTTGACGATGCTCATGGTATGCAATGCACTTGCGCACTTTCACTGCCAGATCAGAGCGCCACTCCCATTGCCACCCGTTTATACCGGGACGTCCGATGCCGGCTTGCCGGTTATCAACAGAAACACAATACCCCTGGGCCAAACCCAGATAAATCACAGCATATTCCCGTTGCTTCCCATCATCCCCAACCAATACCTCTTTAGCTGTATTAATGCTTTTTTGATACAATTCAATTTTGGCATACAAGCCTGTAATGGTTTGCAGCCGCTGCGAAACACTTCGATTGCCGGCGGTTTTTAATTGGTCAAACATTTTTTCCATCTCTTTTGCCAGTGAAGACGGTAATTTTGTTTTCCACTTGAGCAAATCTTCTTCCGCCTGTTTAAGCTGGACCTGACTGGCAGCCAAGACCCGACGATAACGTTCCTGCTCGGCCCGCCATTTGATCCGCTTGGCACGATTGGCATGTTTATTCTGTTCCATGGTCCGGATTTCTTTTTTCAGAAGTGCTTTCTCTTTTACCAGCAATGCTTCCATTCGCTCAAGCCGCGATTGTTCTTCCTGGCCGGCTTGTTTTTCAAGCTCAACCTGCTGCTGGATTTCCGTCAAGTGGCGAACCAGCTTGTCCAAAGTCATTGTATCTGCTATTGGATAATGAAGCTCGTGACGCGCTGTTTTGTGGGCTGCAACCATTTTTTCATAACGATGGCTTTTATTTTCTTCCGCATGTAGCAATGGTTTCACCCAACCTGCCAGTAGGAGACCTATAAAAAAAGATCGCGTTATTTTTACAGTTACGTTGTGTTCACTCATTTTCTTATCCTTCTGTAAGGTTCACAATAATTGTAGTGACCAGGCATGATATTGTAGTGACCAGGCATGATATTGTAGTGACCAGGCATGCCTGGTCACTACCTAACAATTATTCAGCGTGCATCAGAAAGCAAACTTGGCGCCCCCGTAAATAATGCGTCCGGTATAGGGTTTATACATAAACGCTGCATCATCCGGACGTTTATCGGTCTGAATCTCATCCAGCAGGTTCTTCACACCGGCAAAAAGCGTCAAACCAATCTCGCTAAAGGTATGAGAGACACGGGCATTAAACACTATAAAAGCATCGGCATGCACAATTTCGCTGTTCGGATTCTCCACATCATCTTCAGCATTATAGTCAATATACATAGGGCCGGTATAATCCGCATCCAGCACGGCCCGGAAATAGCCGGGAGCCCACGTCAACTTAAGACCGCCGGTCATCTCCGGAATACGCGAGATGTGTTTGCTGTCATCAGCGTACAGGTCTCCATGCACAGGATGCTCAGCCCAATCCTCCCGGATATCAGAGTAGCGGGCATCCGTATAGCCCAAATCCGCGGCTACACTGAAATCTTTGAGCAGCACTACGTCGGCTGTCAGTTCAACCCCCTGGGTATAGGCCCTGCCCATATTTTGCCATTCATAATCATAGCCCTTGTTGTTGGCAAATTCTTCTGCATCTGCCAGGTCAATCTTATCTTCAACATCCGTACGGAAGGCCGTAGCGTCCAACCTAAATGCACCTTGGGTAAAGTTAATATCCAGATTATAGCTAAGCGCTTTCTCTGGTTTTAAGCCCGGACCTTTGAATACCCGGGGTGAACCGCTGCACAGATGCAGATCTTCGGAAAAGGTATAAGGTACGCGAAAACCCTGGCCTACACTGGCGCGAAGTGTCAGATTGGACGTTGGCTTGTACATGATAGCGCCTCTGGGACTGACCACAGTTTCTTCGTAGGTCAATTCCACGTCCTCCAGACCCGCATCGCCGCTGCCGGCAAAGGTATCCTCTGATTTGTGCGCATCATAACGCGCGCCGATCACCAGCTCGAGCCCATCCATGATCTTCCATTCGTCCTGCAAGTAAACGCCCCAGTCCTGGGCGGTTTTTTCACTACTTGCGCGGTAAAATTCACCCAAAGTAGCAGGCTCTGTCTCATCAACACGCACATACATGCCTGATTCTGTTAGACGGTTTTTAATAAAAACCAAACCAAGTTGTGCGCAGTGCTTACCCGCACCTGAAAAAATCTGCGCGTAGTTTAAATCCGCCACGTATTGCGTTTCATTTGCAATATAGGGATTAAGCATATCTGAAGCCGGATACTGATCGCCATGCGTAGCAAGATAATCGCCTACAAAAGTATCGTTGGTGGCATTCCGACCATGCCTGCTGTAAGCCAGATTTAATCCCAATTCACTGTCTGTAAACAGCTCTTTTTTATACCCTATGCTCAATTCCTGCCGGGCTGTGGTAATATGCTCTGACCCTTCGGCATAAGCATTCTCAATCATATTGTCCGTAAGGTCTCCGCCTACACGGTTCTCATTTAATATTTTACCCCTTAGGTTTAAACCGTCTTTACCCAGCAAACCGGCATAATTCAAGTTAAAACCTGTTGTCATATTATCCGTGCGCACCCGGTCGGTTAATTTGTCATTGTTTTCATCTATCTCATCTCCCGAATCCTTTTGCGTAAAAATCAATAGATCAGCCTGATCATTAAGCCTGGTGGAAGCAGACAAGGAATAGGTATTCGTATTATATGTTCCAAAGCTGCTGGACATTTCCACCACTCCTTTTTTAAGGGGTTTCTTGGTAATGATATTAATAACACCGGCAATGGCATTGCTGCCGTATAAGGCCGAGCCGGCACCCTTAACAATCTCAATCCGTTCAATGTTCGAAGTAGGAAACTGATGCAGGCCGTATACGCCGGCCAAGCCGGAATAAAGCGGCTGGCCGTCGAGCAAAATTTGCACATGATCGCCTTCCAGGCCTTGCAGCCGGATCATGGAAAAATTACAGTAGGAACACTGCTGTTCTACCCGCACACCAACTATCCCGTCCAGAGCCTCATATAGAGTGACCGCGCCTTTATCCAGTATTTCCTCATTTGTAATCACTTCCGTACGTACCGAAACGTCCGACAAAACACGCTCCGACCTGGTGCCGGTTACCACAAACTGTTCCATTTCAAATTCTGCAATTTCTTCTTTTTTTTCAACAAAAGTTGCTTCTTCAACCATATCTTTGCTAACAACGTCCGCTGTTGTACTGAGAGCTTCTTCCGTCGCCGGCTTTTGTGCTGCCTGTTCCTGGTTTTCAGCCTTGACACCGGAATAGCCTGCCAAAAACAGTGCAATTACCATCCAAGCAAGCAATCCATTTTTCTTCATTCTTTTATTCCCCCTCTTTATTGTTGTTAGTCTCTTCTAACTTCTAGTTCAAAAAAATATAAATACTTCTATTTACAATTACATTCTTTGTTGCAGCCCACACAGGGGCTGACGGGAATTGCTTTTGCTTTATCCTTGGCGCCTTTACTGTATTGCCGGATGATATAAACCGACGCTGACAAAACAATGCCGCTCACCGCCAACATTTCCAAAGCAAACACCTCCTTCCTGGTTGTACACTATGTGCAAGTAATTTATCGCTGTCAGCCTTGCACCTTCATTTGTTAGACTGATCTAACTTTATAGTGAGACAGTTTAAATGTCAAGAAAAATTATTTTTATCGTGAACCGCATTGACTTATTATATTGTTGTGGAAAACCGGAGATAGATACAGTAGATTTGAAAATCGACTTACTCTGTGATCGTCTTTATACTTTAGACCTTTATTTTCAGTCTTTTCGCCAAGGCTAAACTATTGGGATGTTGAGAGAGGCCTTTCTTTTTTAGGTAAGCACACTTATCGACGGTCACCTGACGCAAAGCAGCGAACAAATTTTTTTTTGCTAAGCGACGAATCCGTGGTGCAGACGCGTGTTTGCGAAGCGGTTCGCTATAATCCGCCACATATAAGATTGTATCCAACATGGTCATCCGGGCAGCGCCTACCGAATGCACGCCAATGGCACGCAGAATCATGCTGTCCTGAATACTAAAATCTTTTTTGGCAATGACAATACCTAGCGGCATATGCCACAGTTTTGGATTCGCGCGTGTGGCACTGGGACAGTGCTTTCCTTTATAGTGAGCGAGTAATCGTTTGGCTTTTTTTTCCGGCAGCTCGCGCGCGCAATCATGCAACAGACCGGCCACATAGGCCCGGTTAGTTGAAAAACCTGAATTTTCAGCCAATTCAGCAGCCAACTGCGCGCACGCCAAAGCATGTTGAAAGCGGCGGGGGGATAAATAGATTTTCAGTTTATGTTGATGATGTAAAAAAATGCGGTAGAAAAAGGAGTTCAACGTCCGAGTGCCAGCCATCCCAGGGCAAAGAGAATAATTCCGGCAGCCAACCATACGAGTACACTGCGCAGCATTTCTCCAGGAGCGCCGGACAATGAACGCAAACGATTGGCGTGCTCTGCCATATCCAGATCTTGCTTAATCGGTTTTTTCGGTCGACGCACTCTCTTTGCCATGCAATCCTCCGGGTTTAGTTATTTTACTTAAATTCTTGTTTTTTTGGCAAGAAAATTATTCACCGCATACCCAAAAAACGGGCACAAGAAGACGCAAAAAAAATCTTTTGACAGGATTAACAGGATGCACGGGATTTTATAAAAAAATCAGATCAATCCTGTTATCCTGTCAAAGATTTTTTGGCTCCGGCTTGTCCGGGTTAGGAAATACCGGAAATTATCCTTGCAAGCCGGTAAATACCACACCGCGTACAATGTATTTCTGGAAAGCAAAATACAGACAAATGGTCGGTATAGTAGTCAACGTAACCACAGCCATAATGATATTCCATGATTCACCGGATTCCACCATTTTCTGTACACCAACCATCAGGGTGTACATTTTGGGATTGTTGAGCACAATCAAAGGCCAGTAGAAACTATTCCAGGTAGTAATAAATCCAAAAATCCCAAGCACTACTATAATCGGCGCGGACAATGGCAGCACAATCTTTCTAAAAATCATCCACTCCGAACAACCGTCCAAACGGCCGGCATCAATCAGATCTGTTGGCAATCGCTCAAAAAAGCTCTTCATAATCAGGATATTAAAGGCAGAGACAATGGTCGGAAGAATCAAACCCCAAAAGGTGGAAACCAGATTCACATTGGGGGTAGTTTCCGCCGGAAAGCTCTTCATGACCAAATACAATGGCACCAGCAAACTCTCAGCCGGAATCATCAAGGTCACCAAAAATAGAATCAGTAAGGTCTTCCCAAAAGGGGGCTGTAATTTTGCAAAAGCATAAGCAGCCAGAGCGGAAAGAACGAGCTGCCCGGTCACCACACCAAAGCAGTGAATTAAAGAATTAAATATATACATAGCAAAAGGCACGTGTTTCCAGGCAATAAGATACGAAGACCAATCCCATTGCCCGTAAAACCAACGCGGCGGCCAGTTGAACATCTCTTGGGCAGGTGCCAACGAAGTGCTTACCATCCACAAAAACGGAACCAGCACCAAAGCTGCCAACAGAGTGACTACAAAAGTACCACCCCACATAAAAAGCCGAACTGAGGTGCGCTTACGGTCACTGGACGCAATTAATCCGCGAATGTAGTACATTACCTCATCCCCCCCTCAGGATTTAGGCGTCGTATCCGGAAGATCGTAATAATCAGAAGCATCAGCAGCATGAGCATGGAAAGCGCTGAGGCATACCCCAGATCCATATAGAAGAAAGCCTGTTTATATATATATGTAGCAATGACCTCCGTGGCATTCATCGGACCACCGTTAGTCATGATATATACTTCCGTAAACAACTGAATGGTATTGATTATGGTTATGATCAACATAACTCCAATGACCACACGAATACTCGGCAAGGTCACATGCTTAATTTTTTGCCATATGGTCGCCCCGTCAATTTCCGCTTCTTCGTATATGGTCTCATCAATATTCCCCAGAGCTGCTGAATAAATCAAAATGGCCCAGCCGGTATTTCTCCAGATGTACACCAGCACAATAGAGAGGAGTGCCAGCTTCGGACTGGTTAACCAGCCAATGTGCGGATCTGCCAATGGCAAAAACGAGAGCACTGAATTGAGCAGACCAACGCCCTGATCCATAATCCATTTCCAGAGGATGGCTGCCGGCACAGTAGGCATCAGGAAAGGCAGAAAGAAAATAAATTTCAATATGCCTTTACCAAACCGCATCTCATTCAGAAATATTGAGAGCATAATGGGCAGCAAGAATCCAAGCAACAATACCAGAATACAGAAACTCGCCGCATGCAGCAAAGTTCCCCAAAACATCTCATCCTGAAAAGCCCGGGCATAATTTTGAAAACCGATGAAGGTCGTTTCTCCAATGGGATGATATTCATAAAAGGAAATAATCAACCCTTTGATCATAGGATACCAGGAAAAAAGAGAAAACGCGATAAAGGCCGGCAGTAAAAACATCAGAGCGGCTTTATTGAGTTTGGTGAAACGGTATTTTTCTTCCGCCTTATCCATCTCGCCCAAAATATTGCTAATCGTATCCGGCCGCGGCAAAGCCACCGCAATGGGCGCGCTGGGTTGGGCCAGTTTGGGTTTTTTCGGTTTTCGCTGACGACGTGTCCAACGGGCATTCATCCGAGCGCGCACCATTTCCTCGTGCGCAGGCAAAGGGACCGAGGCTGCAAAGGCCGCTTCCGGCTCCCCTATCGCCGGCGGCTCCTCAGTCATGGCCGGAGTCTCATCCAGTGTGAATGTCTCAAATGGCTTCTCAATATCAAACGCCGCGGTAACATCAATTTTTTCCGAGTCAGCCGGCATCTCCGGCATACCGGGGATTTCTGTTGTCAACGCATCCGGAATATCCGGAACCACAGGGGTTTCCGTCACCCATTGCTCCGGCGCTCCGTGCAGGCCTGGAGGCGGCGCGCTGGTTATAGTGACTCCTAAGTTATCATCCGGAGGCATGGGCACATCCGGAGTTTGCGGTTCATCGGTCAATAGCTCTGGTGGAACTTCCAGTTTGTCCGCGCCTGGTAATTTGACTTCCAGCGCAGGTTCATGATACGGAGGCATTTCTTGTTCCTGCGCACCAGCGGTATCCTGGACAGTAGCTTGCATTTGACTGGTACGCGGAATAATTTCATCCAAAGCGGATTCTTGATCAACTGACAACGGTTCTTCATCCAATGCGGCGTCCCGCGTCACTATTGTATCTTCTTTTTTTTCATAGTTAAATCTACGATAAACAACACTGCTGTCCGGAGTTTCCGAAACAGGTGCCAGGTCTTCTTCCGCTTTAATTGTAGGCGAAATTTGTTCATCTACCAACGATGTCAACAGATCATTAATTTGATCATCAGTCTGATTAGAAAGCAGACGATCAAAAAAATCGGTTGGTAATCGTTTCGGCCGTTTTTGCGCCATACCTACTCTCCCTTAATAAATCATCCCCGCACTGAAGTGCGGAGTATTCAGGTAACCCTCACCCTTTATCCCTCTCCCTAAAAGGGAGAGGGAATGCGGTAACCTTGGACTAAAGTCCGGGGATTCCTTTGGTATACTGAATCAATTAATGCTTGCTTGCTTGCTTTTTCGTTTTCCTTTGCTGCAGCTGCTTCTCAAAAGGGAAAAAGCGTTTGTTAATTTTTAAATTAAAAATCTTAACATAGCTGTTCAGATCAATCGAGGTGTCCGCGAAAACAGCTTGCAACAAATCTTTGTCCATGGCATCTTTCATTAACAGCCACTCTTCAAAATGCGGTTCATTGCGGACAAATTCCAGCTCTTCTTTCACCATAGCGAATTTAGCCATATTTAAAAGATTGGTGGATGCTGAAAATGCTCCTGGAAAAATCGTCATCTTCAACTCATTCATACGCACCCATTTCCAGAGCTGGTTGGCCGGGGATAATTCAAATTCAATATATTTCCAGGCAGCCTCTTGACGGTCTTTGGGAATGGAAGAATTAATAATGAACACTTCTCCACCCGCGTGCGAGGCGCGCAACCCGTTAGGTCCGGCGGGCAAAGGGGCAATCCAGGTGGTTTTAAAATCCAAACCATATTTGTTAATCAAGGTTGGCAATTGATTGGCTACTCCCATCATCATGGCCACCTTCCCCAGGGCAAACATCTGAGAAATATTTTCATGTGTGGGCAGAGCATTGGGCGGCAATACTTTGTGTTTCTCTTTCAGATCCCGCCAAAATTCAAGCGCCTCAATCACTTGAGGTGAAGCGAGAGACGCTTCTTTGAAACCCTGGGAATTCAGCTGAATCAATTCCCCGCCATTTTGCCAGACAAAATCCATGAAATTCCAGGTGGTGGCCGGCAAGCCAAAACCGTATTGACCTTTTTCCGGTTTTGTTAATGCTTTGGCATACTCAACCAGTTCGTCCCAGGAACGGGGAGGTTGTTCAGGATCCAACCCTGCTTCTATAAATAAATCCTTCCGATAAAAAAGCACGGTAAAATAAGTATCGCGTGGAACACCATAGACTTTACCCTCAATCTTGGTTGGTTCCCAGACAATGGAAGGAATGTATTCTTTCTGATCCCAATTTTCTATATATTCATCCATAGGAACAATAAAGCCCTGGCGTGCCAGCACAGCCAGCGTCCCGATCCATACATGCATCACATCCGGACCCTTGCCACCGGCCATGGCTGTGACAAACTCTTGCGGTGAATATTCCCGCTGAATGCCATTGATTTTTATCTCAGGATTTTCCTGTTCAAATCGAAGCGCGGCTTCTTTCCACAGCTTGGCTTCTTTGACCTGACGCGAGGGCGGTTTGTTCCAGACCTCAATCACCATACCCTCTTGGAGGATCTCATTGACAAAATAATAATTCTGAAACCAAACCGCGATCATAAATAAGATCAGGAATATCGCAAAGACATAACCGAAAAATCTACGTAACATGGCGTTCCCCACTACGATATCGTTTTAACAGTAGAGACGTAAAATTTTACGTCTCTACAATTATTAATAGATAATACAAAGGTATTCCTATAATGTCAAGCGCAGGGGCACGTAAGGGCGTAAGGCATTACGCCCCTACGACCAAAACTATCCCCGGATTATTTTTGAATAATTAAAACAACTTCTACCCGACGGTTCTTGGCCCTTCCGGCCGCGCTGGTTTTCGATGCCAACGGCAAACGGGATCCATAGCCAACAATTTCCATACGAGCATCCGGAATATCACATGAAACATCCAGATATTCCTTCACTTTACGCGCGCGTTCCCACGAGAGTTCAAGCTCGTTTTTCTTGGCTTCCCGGTTGTCGGTGTATCCCTTGATCTGCAAACAATACCGCTTGGCATATTTTTTCACAGTCTCGGCGGCTTGTTTCAAGCGCTTGAAGTCCGCCAACTTTATGGTGGAAGCTCCTGACCCAAAGGTAATCATGGTCAAATGCAAAGCCAGCGATCTGCCGGTCTCTTCGGTACCGATGTCTGTGGCCAGAGCGATCTTCGGACCACGCACCTCACTTTTTTTGCTGTAGAAAAGAATCAGCGTCGCATGGAAATACGTTCCCGGTTTGACATACTTGTCTTTCTTATCTTTCGCATCCCACACAATGGTTTTGGGCGGCGCGCCAATGCCACGAAGGGTTCTGACCTGCGCTTTGGTCTGAGCATCCTGAATTTCCAAACGCCAGTTTTCCACCCCCACCTTGGGTTGAACCGAAACCGTAAAGTCCGCTTTCCCTTTCCGCTGATCTCCTATTTTTACCAAACGCGGAGACACACTCATACGAATCTTGGGTTCTACCTGCCTAACGCTAAAAATCTGTGAAGCGGTTTCAAATTGGCCGCCGGCATCTGTGATGGTGAGAATGACCTCATAGTAACCGGCACGTATTGATTTTTGGTTATCATACACACCATTCCACCTTAAATCAGAAGGAATGGTGTCCTCTCCACTAAAGGTTTTCACTGTGTTGCCGTTGGCATCCTGTACATCGATATTCCAGGTTACACCAGTAAGATCAGCTACATTGATCATACGCAAACGGATCGTCCGCTGCAGTCTTTTGCCTACCAGCAAAAGATGTTTTGGACTTACCCGGATTCCGATATCCGGCATTTCCGTACGGATCAGGACTAAGACCGCTGCTTGTCCTAAACTGCGATTCTTGTCCGCCGTTAGTGCCAAGGTTGCCGCGTACGTCCCGTCCGGACACACTTCGCCTTGTCGGTCTAAACCATCCCACTCAAATTGATCAGCATACTGATTACCGGCAAATTCACGTACCACTTCACCCTCGGAATTTTCCAGCCGCAAACGCCAGGAGGCCACCTGCGTCCAATCTCCCTCAATAAGATTCATATAAAATACCACAGAATCCGCAAGTGTCTCTCCGCTGGGCGAGAATACTTCCGGCAGAGCAATAATCTCAAATTCAAACTGTGCCACAGGCACAGCAGTAGCCACAGAAACCGGCTCGATGGATTTGACTTGCGGCGGCAAGCTGGGCAGACCATAACTCAAGGTTAGGCGGTGCGAGAGTCCCAAATTCGCAACCTCACCCAACAGCGCATATTGGACTTCCCAGCCGGATACTTTAACCCCGGCCCCAAAACTAAAGGTAGTGGCATGATCACTATCCAATATATATCCGGCACGTAAGCCAATAATATCCCGAAACCAACGTTCCACACCCATTCGTAGAATACGAACCTGCTTGGCCTCTTCCTGGCCGGAGTGAACCATTTCCATATCCATCACAGCAACTGTTGAGCTATTAAAATGATACGCAGAGCCAAGCGTTATGCTCTGAGGAACTTGTTCGGACACACCATTGCTCCATTCAATCCGGGTATCCAAATCCTGAATCGTTAACGCCAAGTTCAATTTCTGCTCATCCGCAACCAAAATGGTGTAACGCAAACCAAAGTCCAGACCAACTCCGGAATACACCTGCTCAACTCTTGGGATACTGCCAAAGAGAACTTTTAAGCCGGCTCCCAAGCGCAGCCGTTTATCCCTACTCAGAGGCAGACTCCCGGCAATGGCCAGAGAGTCGGTTTGAATAGCTGCTGATTCCAAATAGGCATTATGCGTCCAATTGATACCCGCGGCCGATCCTTGGGGTAAGGGCATGGCTGCAGAAAGATTGATGGATCGCAATTGACCATCATATAGAGAATCCAGCGAAGTGCCCAAACGCAAGGTATCAATCTCGCCCAAAGCGGCCGGATTCCACCAAACTGCGGTCTCGTCTTCGGCCAGCGCTGTGTAAGCGCCGGCCATACCCATGGCACGCGCGCCCAGACCATTGGCTCCGCCTTTTTCATATAACCCGGCAAATACCGACAAGCTGTTGGAAAGCAATACCAGCATACTCATAATGAAAACCCAGCGCGTTGTCCTCATCGCAGCACCGCCAATTTTATAATCCGTCGTTCGGTCTGTCCAGTCTCCGGATCTTTGGCCAGGATCACAACCAGGTACACACCACTCGCCAGACGCTCACCCGCAATATTGGTCATATTCCAAGTAACGACATCCGAATTACCAAACGTAAGTCTGGCTACCAATTCTCCAGCTACAGTATACACCTGCGCCCGAACCTCTGCTCCTGCGATCCGGCTGCGTGCCCAGATCCGGACAAAATCACGCGCCGGATTCGGAGAGATTCTCTGCCCTTCAATGACTTGGATCATGGCCCGTTGTACAGTCACAGCTTTAGTAACTATAGTTCGACGATTGATCCGATTAATACTGATGGTTGTAATATAATATTGACCGCTGGCTACCAGCTTACCGTTTTCATCAGTTCCGTCCCACACACTATCAAACAGCCTGTCTGTCCAGATCCGCAAAGTAGCACGACCTTCTGCTTCTAAGATATCACTGGACAGGTTGAAATCATTCACCGGCTGTAAGATGTACGTTTCTTCTAAAGTGCGCACCAGAGTTCCGGCTGAATCCATGATCTTTAGAGTGAATTGAATACTGGTCACCTCAGTCGGCGAGGCTGTAGCTGTGAGTGACGGAGTCGCAGTCTCGGTAATGGTTGCGGTAGGCGTAACTGTCCCGCTAGGAGTATTGGTGAGTGTAATCGTACCTGTGGGTGAAATTGTGGGTGTCATGGTCACTGTAGGTGTTACGGTCACTGTAGGTGAAACCGTAAACGTCGGAGTACTGGTAGGAGTCACCGTGTAGGTTGATGTCGCAGTAAGAGTCGGAGTCACAGTCAGCGTGTGTGTAGGCGTATAGGTAGGTGTCACAGTGAAAGTCGGGGTGCCGGTTGCACTCGCAGTATACGTCGATGTTACAGTCATGGTCGGTGTAGCTGTCAGTGTCTGTGTAGCTGTTAAGGTAGCAGTCGGGGTTGCAGTTAAAGTGTCGGTTATGGTTAAGGTAGCAGTCGGGGTTGCAGTATAGGTCGGCGTGTTGGTTGGTGTATTGGTTCCGGTCAAAGTATAGGTAGAAGTTGCGGTATAGGTCGGTGTTGTAGTTGGTGTTGCACTCAAGGTCAAGGTAGCTGTAGGTGTAGCAGTAAACGTCGGTGTACTGGTCGGGGTCGCAGTAGCAGTCATGGTCGAGGTCGGTGTAAACGTAGTAGTGCTGGTCGGAGTATCTGTATACGTCGGGGTATGCGTAGGTGTACTGGTTGGTGTAGCAGTATGCGTCGGAGTATTCGTCGGGGTTGCGGTATTCGTCGGTGTGCTCGTCGGGGTTTCAGTATGCGTCGGCGTGCTCGTCGGCGTATGTGTATTCGTCGGTGTACTCGTCGGAGTTTCAGTATGCG
>JAGLMY010000185.1 GCA_023139775.1 bacterium | reverse complement strand
GCATGCAACCACTCTGTTTACTAATTATATTTACGGCATTTTATTTGATTACCGCAATTTTAAATCTTTTTTTCTCTATATCTCCGCTGATCACTAACATATATATGCCACTGGCCGTTTTCCCGCCGGATTCCGTACTGCCGTCCCATTCCAGGACATGGGTGCCTGCCGGTAATTCCTGGTCTATAATTTTCTTCACCAGGCGCCCCTTGCGCGAGAAAACCCTCGCTTGTACCTGAGCGGGTTCAGCCAATAAAATTTCCAGACGTGTTTTCTCATTCCGATTGATGTGAATTTTATTCTTCAGCAGACGTACCTGCCGCATGGTTGGCATTTGATCTTTTTTCTCCTCTTGCGCTGAACTGTTGGCAGCCATTTTTTTACTCTCACTCTCAGTTGATCTGTCCTGGGGACTTTTCCGGAACAGACGCGGCGGTTTATAGCTATAGCGAGGACGAACCTGCTCTCCGGATTTCTTTTTCCGTTGGGGTTCTTCTTTTACCTCCTGCGGTAAGGACGCTTTCTCAACACGCTCCTCTTCCGGCTTTATCTCCTGATGTGGTTCCAACTCAACGCTTTGCCGAGGAACAGCATTGACTACTTTTTCTTCTGAGGCTTTCTCCTGCGCGCGTTGAGACCTTTCAAGTATTGGTTCAATTGGCGTGACTTCTAAAGCCACAGGTTCCGGTGTGAGCACTTCCGGTTGTTCTGCCACCATAGGCGGCCGGGGTGCCTGGGGAGTGGTTTTTTCCTGAAACCATTGATTGGAAACAACCACTAAAGCGAAAGCCGCGGCAACCACTCCCAACGCGCCCAGAGTGGCCGGTGCCCACCGAAAAGAAATCCGCGAGGGCGCGGAAACATTTCCGAGTTTTTGCCACACAGCGTCATTAAAACGCTCCGGCGCTTTCACAGGCGTTTCCGCGTGCAGCGTTTCATGCACCAACTTTTGCCAGGCATAGGATTCCATGCACTTCGTGCAGGTATGCAGATGCTCTCGAAGTTTTGCCTCAGCTTCAGACGACAGCTTCCGGTCTATCGCTGCCAGGATTTGCTCTTGCCAATACTTGCATCCCATAATTAAAAATTACCCTCCACCCGGTTTCCCTGCCAGGTTTGAATAATATGCCGCAGATCTTCCCGCGCGCGAAACAGCCGGGATTTTACCGTGCCTTCCGGCAATCCTAAAATTTGAGCGACTTCAGACACATCCATTCCTTCCAGTTCTTTTAAAACAATGACCTGGCGGAAACGATGATCCAGCTGATTAATCGCGCGTAAAATCATCTCTCGCAACTCTCCTGACTGAGCCGGTATCTCCGGACTGTCAAACGACTGCGGTTGTAAATATTCCCGTTCTTTTAAAGCTTCATCATATAATACCCGGCGACGGGCATTTTTCTTAGCTTGCGTGTAAACAATATTCACCGCAATTCTGTAAAGCCAGGTAAAGAATCCGGATTCCTGCCGGAATTTTCCCAGACTCCGGTACGCCCGTACAAATACCTCTTGGGCAATATCCTCCGCTTCTTCGGAATTCAAAAGCATATGATAGGCTAAGGAAAAGACTCGATCCCGATAGCGGGTAACCAGCATGTCAAATGCCTCGTTATCTCCCTTTAGAGTCCGCTCAATCAGATTTTTATCCTTCGCTTGCCTATTATTTAGACTGGAATTGTTGTTTTGTGGTTCCCGGTTCATGGCAGGATTTTTTTTAAATTTTCAAGGCGTTTTCCGGCAATCGAGTTATCCGGTTCCAGGGCCAGAACCTCTTGATATTGGTGTTTGGCTTCCTCCCATTTCCCCTGGCTCTCCAGCACATGGCCTAAATTGTGATGGATGATAACCCAATTCAAGGACAAAAGCTCCAGTTCATATTTGCCCTGCGCGTTAGGAGAGAGAATTTTCACTTCCAAAGCCCTTAAAAAATTAGCTCGAGCGCTCTCAAAATCACCCCTCATTTCCTGAGCCACTCCCAAATTGCTCAAAGCAGCTGCATAATTCGGCTCTAATTTAAGTGCCTGCATCCAGGCTCGTTCCGCAGCACTCATCCGGTTGGCATTACGCAGAAGATTTCCCAATTCAAAATAAAGCAGCGCTTTTTTGGGCGATTTTTCAATCCCCAACCGATATTGCCTTTCTGCCAGGTCATATTGGTGTTGCTGGTCCTGTTCTGGAATCCGGGCTGCTTTAAGACCGTACAGAGTTCCCATATGCCTATGTATAAAAGCATCCAGAGAATTAAGTACCAGGGCCTTTTTAAAGGCCCACTCGGAAAGTTGGAACCAGTTCTCAGCGTCCACCACGGCATATAAATCCACCCATATCTGTCCCAATTGATCATACGCGTGTGAGGAAAAAGGATGAACTGAAAGAGCACGCTGAAATTCACGATCCGCTGCTTTGAGATCTTGCTTGTACCTGTGCGCAGTACCCAGATTTTCCAGATACCGACTGATCAAGGGTCGAATGCTCGCTGTGGCCGTGGCTACCAGTACAAATAAAAGCAGCACTAAAACCGGTTGCCTGCTTACTGCCTGTAAACGCCCCAACCAGGCACCGATATCCAACCAGGACTTATCCTCTTGACGCGTACGAACCGCCGGCATAACTGCAATACCAAGCAGAATCATGTACCAGACAAACAAGGCGGGTGGATGCCAATTAAAATCGACCAAGCCTTGGGCCAGACCACCAACAATAGCGCACCAGGCAACCATCCTGGCTTTGCCATCCTCGATTTCCGCTTCCGTGTTTTCCGGACTAGTGGTTCGAATTTGTCTCCGCATGTAAATAAAGAGTAACCAGAGCAACCAGAGTACAATCAATCCTCCGGGTAAACCAATGACCGCCATGAGGTGCAAAAATTCATTATGGGCAAATTGTGCCTGTTTACCATAGCGTGAAAGACCCCTGACATTCGGAAAATTATAGCGTTCAAAAGCGTGTTTGAAATTTCCCGGCCCAAACCCGGTGATGGGACGGTTGCCAATCATTTGAACTGCTGAGTTGGCCAGCTGGAAACGCTCGTAGAGTTGACCGTGATAATTCCGGATGTCGGATAAGCGCCCACCGGTTTGAAAAGGCAATAAAAAAATCAGCACGACCATCAGGGCCAGAGCCAATAGCGCGAACTTAAAATAATTCGGTTGACGTCTCCGGATCCAGAACAACAGCACTACACTGCCGGCAAAAATATTAAGCACACCTCCGATGGAACCGGTGGCCAAGAGCGCGAAAAAGAGCAACAAGGTTACAAACGCGTACAGGAGTCGTCGTTTGGAATTAGTCGCGGCAAAAATGAAATTTACTAAACTGCCTAAAAAACCCATGGCCAGCATGGCAGCCAGGAGATTGGCATTAGGCCAATTGGCCGTCACTCGAATCGCTGAATTGGCGGCAGATTGAAATAAAGCAATGATCGCAAGCCCGGTAGCGCTGAAAATCATGATGCGTGTGAGTATGACACCGGAACGTGAAACCCAAACAGTCAGACAATATATAAGCAGCCCCACCAATCCCAAAGTCAGACCTGAAATAGCGCCGGCAGGATGTCCTGACACCAAAGCAGCCAGTACACCCCATACCAACAATACGCCTAGCGGCCACCGTAAAGGTATACGTTTGATCCATTGCGGCCAGGAAGTCAGTGTCTCTGTTTTTCCCGCAAAGAATACCAGGAGTAATAAACCGGTGGCCCAATACAAAAGACCTTCCACTGGCAAACTTTTACCCCCTTTCCAGAGTACCAGGATACCCAGCAACCCCAGACCCCAGCGCACTAGTTGTCCAAAAGGAGCAGCGGGCATGACGGGCAAAACCAGCCGCCGAGTGGCAAATCCCAGAGTAGTACCCAGAAAAAACCAAAACAATAGACTGGTTTTCATAAAATTCAAATCCAGATCAACACACGCATGCAACAACCCGGTCAGCACTCCTGAAACCAGGCCCAGTGCCACCACCTGCTGCGAACGTGCCAGGCAAGTATTGAAATTTTCGATGAGCTGTTTACCGGCCAAATATAAGAACCACAAGAAGACACCAAGCCCCAACAAACCGGTTTCGGCAAATTTGTGAACCATAAAATTATGCGCAAAGCGGACATAGTAACCATGTTCTAATTGGTAATCCGGAAAAACGATACCAAACAGTCCGGGCCCAACACCGGTCAGTAAATGCTCCCAGCCCATGTGCAAGGCACCGGCCCAATTTGCCGTTCGGGCGGAAAAATCAGCATAGAGATTTTGTGGGCCGCGCAGCCAGCAGAGAACCCCCGCGCCCAAGCCGGCTAAAACACCCCCTGCCAACCAGACTTTCCAGGTAATCCTATTTCCCGGCTGAAAACGCTTTTGCAGCAGATAAAAATACACGGCCATACCCGCGGTAGCAGCCAGCCACCCACCCAGAGATCCACTGACATATAAACCTAAGACCAGAATCACAATACCAAGACAAAAAATCCACGCCTTCCACTGCCGGTTGACTGTCAGCAATAATGAAAAACCAATGGGTAACAACATACCAATAAAGCCGGCAAATAAATTGGGGTAGGTGAATAAGGAAAAAGCACGCCTGGACAGTAATCGATTGGCTATTTCTTGTTCTATGGCACCCTGGGGTGCTTTCTGAGCAAACACCTGTTGATAGGTATCCAACAAACCAAGCAAGTGTTGATACAGACCGTATGCGGCGAGCAGCACGCCCAACGAAAAAAAAGCGACCAGTACACTTCGCACACTACGTCGATGGCGGGACAGCATAAAGGTAAGCACAAAGAGCAGCAGATAAGCAAGTTGGTGAGAAACAGGATTAAGGCTGTGAGCCGGATCCCGTGAGAAAGCGATCACTATTGCTTCCACCAGCACCAGCAGCAACAAAGCCGGACCAAACGTCATTTGGGAAAATTTATCTTGATCAAAAGCCAGAGCGATCCAGGCCAAGAGGCCGATCAACAAGGTACCCAGTACAAAAAAAGACAATCCTTGTCCTGATACGGACGGCGGCAGCAGAAACAGTACCCCCACAAACAGGGCAACGCCCCAATACAAATTTCGACTCATCCACCGGGGATACCAGTGGCTAAGCAGAAGATTTCTCATAGGCCTCTATATGGAAAGAATTGATTTAGCTGCACGCAGCGCCAGTAAATAAGACTCCGCGCCAAACCCCATAATCCGGCCGGCCACTACCCCGGCAATATACGAATGATGACGAAAATCTTCACGCGCGTGCACATTGGACATATGCACCTCAATAGCGGGTATGGAAATCGCTTTAACCGCGTCCAAAATGGCCACTGAGGTGTGTGTATACGCAGCCGGATTGATAATCAAGGCATCCGCCTGTTTGCCTGCTTTTTGAATTTCTTCCACCAGCTCCCCTTCGTGATTGGTCTGTACAATGGTAACTTCCAAATCCAATTCCCGGGCCTCGGTTCGCATGGCTTGATTGATGTCTTCAAGGCTCTGCGAACCATAAATGTCCGGTTCACGGGTGCCGATCAAATTCAAATTCGGACCATGAATAACCATTATCCGATGCATGAATAATTCCCCTTCGGTTGTTCGTACAATTAAAAATTTACATCACCACAAGAAATCCATGGGATCAACCACACGACCATTTTCGTAAATAGTGAAATGCAGGTGCGGACCGGTGACTCGGCCGGTCTTACCGGCCCTGCCAATGAGTTTTCCTTTTTTTACCTTTTGCCCTTTTCGAACATAGCTTTTATTCAGATGCCCATACACGGTTTTGTATCCATTGTGATGATCGATTTTAATGTACTTCCCAAGGGCGCCGCCCCAGCCGGCAGCTATAATTGTCCCACCGGCGGCAGCACCGACCCAAGTATTCATAGGACAGGCAATATCCACCCCATTGTGAAATTTAGAAAAACCCAGTACTGGATGAATTCGCATTCCTACAAACGAGGTATACCGACCGGCCAAGGGAGATCGAAACAAAGCCCGCTTTGAATACTGTTTATGCATATCCTCGGTAAGCTGCCGTGGTTTGGCTCCGGGAATAAAAATCCACATCCCGGGAATAACACCCCACGTCTTTGCAATCAGGTTTGCCTGTAAAATCACTTCCTGATCTACCGCGTATTCTAAAGCAATGGTTTCCAAACGTTCTTGCGCCTGAACTTGATGCAAGGATCCGCCTTGCGAGGGCAACAATACACGCTGGCCTTGATAACAAATTACTTTACGTAAATACGGATTACAACCCACAATGGAATCAATGGTGTACCCACGCTTTTTGGCAATCTTCCAATAATTATCCCCTAATTTAATCCGATAAATATCAAACGTGACAAATTGAGGATTCGTAAAACGAGTATAGTCCTGTACCATTTGCAAGTATTTGTCATCCCGGGTATTGACCATACTGAGACTGGCTTCCAACTGATCCAGAAACCGTACCAATTCAGGTCGTAAATTAAAATCAGTGCCGGAAAAAGCCTGCAAACGCTCGGGCGCAAAATAATGACGTGGTATTTCTTGGGAAGTTAAACCTACTGATTTCAGCGGCTGTACAGGACTTTTAAGTGCTGCGGCAATGGCAAAAGCACAAAAAATACCGGCAATCCCAAAAATAAATAGATACCGTAATGGTCTCAAAAAAAGAAATGATTTTTTAAGGAATACAATAAGCTTCATGGCATAAATCTTAGCATGGAATAAAATCCGGGTCTAGATAAAAAATGATTGTTTTTAAAGGAAAATTTAGTGTTTTGATTCTTATTGAACAGTAGGGGCTTAGCCTAAGCCCCTACTCATAGAAACCACAGGAGTCCGAATTATCTCACAATAACGACTTTCCCTCTGCGCGTACCAACATCCGTTTTAATAATATAAATATACAGACCTGAAGCCACGGGTTTGCCCTGTTTATTCTTCAGATCCCAGGATGCCCGGTTGCCTGAGTCATCTTTCTCAATCGTACGTACCAAACACCCATCCAGACTGTACAAGCGTATCACAACCTTAGCCGGCAGATTGAAGAAGATCATCGCTCCCCGGGTATTGGTATCTGTGCGATAAGGATTGGGGTACGTAATCACATTATTCAGATTGGATGCCGAAATATTGTCCGTTGGTGTGGATGTCACTGTGCACGAGATAGTCCCTGTAGAAGTCACGGTCTCGGAAGGTATAATCGTCAAGGTCGGTGTCGCAGTATACGTGGCTGATACAGTACTAGTCACTGAAATGG
Organism: bacterium; assembly: GCA_023139775.1. Lineage (GTDB taxonomy): Bacteria > Oederibacteriota > JAAXVQ01 > JAAXVQ01 > JAUVAV01 > JAGLMY01. The sequence goes on along the minus strand of JAGLMY010000185.1, from coordinate 8,621 downwards.
TCGGAGTTATAGTAATGGAAGGCGTAGCTGTGAAAGTCGTCGTTGCTGTACTGGTTGCCGATTGTGTCCTGGTCTGGGTAATAGTAGCTGTTGCAGTGAAAGTAAAGGTTGGGGTAATGGTATAGGTCGCAGTCGGTGTGAAAGATATAGTGGCAGTTGGACTGATGGTTAAAGTTTCAGTAATAGTCGCAGAATGCGTTCTGGTCACAGATTGTGTGCGGGTCAATGTCTGTGTAAACGTAGGTGTTGCTGTTGCTGTTGGGGTATATGAAAGTGTTTGAGTAGGGGTGGCTGATTCTGTTGAACTTGTGGTCGCTGTGGCTGTAGGTGTCGGTGTATCTGTCACATAAAAATATTCATATATCCGGCTGCTGTCAGAAGCTACAAAAACCGAATATTCCGAAGACCGCACTTGCCCGACCACAATATTCCTCACTTGCCTTGCAGCCGATCGTCCTATGCTGTTGGACGACCAACCGGCTCCATTCCAGGTGTATTCCCACACATGACCATTTAAAAAACCGGCATATAGGCGTTGGATTCCATCATTTCTGCCCTTACCCATGGCCAAGCCATGGCAAAAATTATTAAAACCTCCAGGGCCGCCAATGGCTGTCCTGGTCCAGGATCCATTATATTCATATTCATGTACCACACCGCCGTCCTCACCGCCATACACATATACCGTGGATTCATTGTTCCGGCCGGGGCCTACAGCACAATATGCGAAATTATCTCCGGCCTCTGGCAATTCGGTCCGGATCCAACTGGCGCCGTTGTAGTATAATTCATGTATACGGTCATCAACGTTAGTGGCATACACGTACATGGTTCCGTCATTGCGTCCCTGACCGGCAGTGATTCCTTGGAATCTTAGATAATCCGAGGCAATGGGCCCACCCACCCAACTGGCGCCGTTCCAGGCGAATTCATATACCCTGGAATCACTGCAAGCAGCGTACACATAGGGGGTTGTGGAACCATTACGACCGGCAGTCACAGTGACATCATAAAAGATACCGCCACCCACTCCAACCTCATTAATCTCCCACGCGCCAAATGCGGTGTGCGCCAGAGCCAGGATAAAACAGATTATTACGAATTGTTTCAATAATGTCATATGGTCCTCTCTTCTTAGGAGATGAAAATTCAGGATCGAGTTGGCAAGATTAATTATTATTAAAATGCAGCGCTATATTTTAACAATCATAAGGGCTGAATAATATTCTTTAAGTATATCGATAAAAAGTCAGAATTACAATTTTACTTGGATAATTATTTCGAAATTCTCTATAAGAACTGACAAAATACCTAAATTTTTATTTCCAGTACAGAAATGTACATATTTGTAAAACCACGTAAATATAGCTACCCCCGGGCATTTGGAATCCACCCGATTTTACAAGGTGAATTTTTCCCCCAAGTAGATTTCTTTGGCTTTCTGGCTGTTGGCTAATTTCCCAGCAGAACCGGACAAGAGGATTTTACCTTCATAAAGTATGTACGCCCGGTCTGTAATGGAGAGGGTTTCCCTAACATTGTGATCCGTAATCATAATCCCGATTCCCCGCTTTTTTAATTGCCGGATAATATTCTGAATGTCCAAAACCGCAATCGGATCCACACCTACAAAAGGTTCATCCAAGAGAATAAAGGCCGGATCAATAACCAAGGCCCGGGTAATCTCCAAACGACGACGCTCCCCTCCGGAAAGCGTGTAGGCTTTCTGCTTGCGCAAATGGGAGATATTAAGTTCAGACAATAAATGAGTTAAGCGTTTTTCCTGCTCGTCCCGGCTCAGCTTAAGTGTCTCCAAAATGGCCAGCAGATTTTCTTCTACCGTCAATTTGCGAAAAACCGAGGACTCTTGAGACAAATAGGATATTCCCAGACGCGCCCGGCGATACATTGGCAGCTCCGTAATCTCCAGCACTGTTTTATCTGCCTGGTGTAACATAATCCTGCCGCTTTCAGGTTGGATCATGCCTACTACCATATAAAACGTCGTGGTTTTTCCGGCGCCATTGGGCCCCAAGAGCCCGACAATCTCCCCGCGGTTCACTTCGATATTCACCTCATTGACCACTCGCTTTTTTCGGTACACTTTAATCAAGTGTTGAGTGCTAAGCATCGCAGGTCCGACAATATTTTTCTCAGGGTTCACTTTAACCGGCATATGCTTTACTCCTGTGCTTTGGCCTGTTTTTTCTTAGGCAAAATAATTGCCTTGGCTGATCCCTCAACCTCATAGATCTTCTCTTTAATCAGCAAGGTAATGATCTGACCGGTAATCATATTGTCCTTCTGCCGGACAACAGGATTTTTTCCGGACGTATCCGATTCCTTGGCCAGTTTCAGCTTTTGTTGTTTTTGATAGTAAGTCATGATTTCCGCTGTGGCTGTGGTGTCTTTGTAGTGTAGCACAACATCCCCGGTAGCCAGCACGCTCTCGGTTTTTTTTTCCCACTCCATTCGCCGGCCATACAACCGCAGTGCCATACCCTGATCATCGTGCGTACTCACTTTCACGTTCTCCCGCGTGATGACATTGGATAGATCCTCTTGGTAGTCCAATTCCTTGGCAGTTACTGTAATACCGCGCTCATGATCAATCAAACGCACGCCTTGACGCGCCGAAGCCAATCCCAGCTCAGAGTTAACTTGCAGATAAGGGGTATACAACCAGGCTTGCTCCTGATTAACCTGCACATTGCCCAGAAAGAGCGTTACCTTACCCTCTTCCCGGTAGATCATGCGGTCCGAGCTAATCTGCATGGGCTTATCTTTTTTGGGCGGACGGAACCGTTCGCTTTCTTCCGCGGAGACAACTTTGGATTCTTTGGTTTTGTCCCGCGGAATCACTATTTTCCGGTTCGAATCAAGACGCACGGTCTTTCCGGGAACACAACCCACCAGCAGTCCCAAGCATAGTCCTGTCATTGCCCAGGCCAAGTGTTTTTTCATTGAGCCTTCTCCACAGCTTTATTTTGTTCTTCCAGTTCTTTTAGGGAACGTACTTTGATTTTCACATCCGAGAGCACTTCAATATGCTTCAATTCACTATCCGTTTCAAGACCCACACCGGTCAGAACATTGCCCTCACGCACGACACGTACCGGCAAGTCGGTATAAATTTTATCCTTGGTGTGATCCCAATTCAAACGTTCGGTATACAGACACACACCTTCATGCGAGACCATGACCACATTTTTCTCCGCGCGCATATCATTAGTATCGGTTTGGATAACACCGCGCTTGGCGGTCAACGTAGAAATCACCTTGCCTTGGCGCCAATACAAAACTTCAATATCCTGGGCTTTGGCCAAATTGATTTTTTCATAGATCTGAGCAGCCCGGGCTTTGAATTCCCACTCCACGTTTTGCGCGTTGGTCGAGACCATGCGAAATCCTTCAAAAAGCATAGTGGGTTCTTCACTCCCTCCACTGATCGGAGCCAACCGGATGGTGGGCGGATCCTGTGTGCATCCGGACAACAACGTGACCAGCACACAAAGCATACTCACTGCTTGCCAACAATTTAAAGATAATGAACAGCTTCTCATTTTACCCACGCACATTTTTCGGAATTTTACGCGCCTGCTTCCGGAGGCTGACTTTTCCAGCGTTGATGAAACCAAACCCACTGATCCGGAAATTGGCGAACAAATTTTTCTATAGCAGCATTGCACAATCGCGCACATTCGACCAGATCCTTTTCTTCATCCTGCGTCACTGGAACTTCCAGGGCCGGTTCAATAAATACCTTATTTTTACCATCCTTTTGCCGAGTGATAAAAACCGGTACCACCGGACAGCTTAGTTTCCGTGCCAGCCGGAAGATGCCGATAGGTGTTTTGGCCATTTTTCCAAAAAAAGGAGCAAAACGGGAATCCACCCCGGTATCCTGATCATTCAAGATGCCCAGCAGCCGGTTTTCACGCAGGCTACGGATAATATCCCGAGTCACTTGTTGCCGTTTAATGACTGGAACACCGTGCGACTCACGAAAATTATTCAACAGTATATCCAAGCGCTCATCATACAAGGCCTGCGCTACAGCCGCGGAGGACCACCCTTGTTGTTTTACAAAAATCGGAAGAATTTCCCAATTACCTAAATGAGCTGTCAAACATAAGACACCCTTTTTTTGGGCATGCGCGGCTGCCAGGTGTTGGGCGCCTTCGACTGCTGTAACCAGACGGGCAATTTTTTCCGAGGTATAGGAAAACATTTTAAATAATTCCAGGGCATTCTTGCCCAGGGAAATAAAGAGCCGGCGCGTAATTCTTTTTCGTTCTGACACCGGTGCCTCAGGAAAAGCAATGGCCAGATTATTCCACGCCCTGGTTCGTTCCTTGGGAACCAGATCATGAAATGTTGCGCCGAGCACTCCCCCCAGCCATAACGCCACAGCATAAGGCAGCAGGCGTGTAATAAATATTAAAACACGCAACCCGAGATAAATTATGGTATGCTTAACTTTTTTCCGCATGGTGTCCGAGAATTTGAGAAATAACTTTGGACCAGGAACCTTGGGCACGCAACACACGTTCCATCACTTCGCGCACAGCTCCTTGTCCTCCGGCCAGACCGGTTATATAATGCGCTGCTTTTTTCACTTCCGGCACAGCATTGGCTACCGCTACAGCCAAACCGGTTTTCGCAAAAACCGGCAGGTCCAAGAGATCGTCACCCATATACAAAGTTGCCGTTGGCTCTACTTTGGCCTGCAAACACAATTCCGCAAAAGCCGGAGCCTTCTGTTTTTTGCCCTGCATAACCAAGGAGACTCCGCATTCTTTGGCCCGTTGATTCACACTCTTGCTCTCACGGGCAGAAAGAAAAGCTACCTGCAAACCACCCAAACGGGCCATAGCCAAACCCATTCCATCCTGCACGGAAAAACGCTTGCTTTCATGACCAAAATTGTCCATATAAATTCCACCGTCCGTGAGCACGCCATCCACATCCGCAACCACAAAACGTATCTGTTTCAAACGGCCAGTAAGCGCGGTTTTACTCAACATCAGACCACTCCGGCATCAAAAAGATCGAGAAAATGGAGAATCCCAATCAATTTTTTCTTAGCATCCACCACCAATAACACATAAATACGTTTGTCCTGCATGACACGGACAGCTTTGATGGCCAATTCATCTTCACGCAACACAATCGGACTCGGGGTCATGACCTGCCCAATTTTTAATTTGGTAACTGCCTGTTCTTTTCCAACCAAGCGACGCAGGTCCCCGTCTGTAAAAATCCCAGCTAAGCGGCCTTTGGCATCCACCACACCCACACAACCAAAGCGTTTGCGTGTCATTTCGTACACCGCGCTTTCCACGGTTGACTGCTTAGGCACTTTGGGAATGTGCGTACTAGTATGCATGATATCCCGTATCTTGATCAATCGTTTGCCCAATTCTCCGCCTGGATGTAACTTGGAAAAATCCTCAGGTTTAAACCCGCGCCGATTCATCAAGACTACTGCCAGAGTATCGCCCATGGCCAACATAGCAGTAGTACTGGCAGTAGGCGCCAATCCTAAGGCACAGGCTTCTTCCCGCACTGTCACATTGAGTACCACCTCGGCATTGGCGGCCAAAACACTCTTCAAGTTTCCTGTCATGGCAATCAGGCTGAGTCCCAAACGTTTGATGTGCGGAAGCAACCGGACCAACTCTTCGGTTTCTCCGGAATTAGAAATGGCAATAACAATGTCTTTTTCCATCAGCATACCCAGATCACCATGAATGGCTTCTGAAGCATGCACAAAAATAGCCGGTGTTCCTGTGGATGCCATGGTGGCGGCGATTTTTTGGCCAATGACCCCGGATTTGCCCAAACCGATCACAACAACACGGCCTAAGCATTGAAAAACCAGTTCCACCGCGCGTTCAAATTCCGGGCCGACCTGACGGATTAGATCCGAGATCGCTTTGGCCTCAATTCGCAGCACACGACGGGCGTCTTGAATGACAGCAGAGACAGCAGGTTGACGGGAGGGCATTAATCCACGTAAAGGATGCGCGCGCAATTATTGCAGTACAACAAACTGCGATATTTTTTCAGTTCAATGGCGGCCTGCGGCCGGATCGCCAAACGGCAGCCCATGCAAATATCATTCTCAATACGAGCCATGGCTTTGCCTTCCTTGGCAGCGCGCAAGCGCTGATAGAGATCTAAATATTCGAATTTGACATTTTTAGCAGCGGTTTCCCACTGGGCCTGAAAATCCGAGATTTCTTTTTCAAACTCCACAATTTCATTTTTATGTTCCGCTTGCCGGGCTGCCACTTGTTGCTCACCTTGCTTTAATTCTGCTTCCGTTTCTTTGATTTTACCTTTGAGCTCGTCTTCAGCAACCATTAATTCCAGAATACGCTCTTCCAGCAGAGCGGTTTCATGTTTTTTCTGTTGAATCTCATTTTGGAGCGTGCTGTAGGCTTCATTGGTTTTTACTTCAAAAAGCTGACCACCCAGTCTTTGCGCTTCTTCGTTTTTTTGAGTGGTGGTCACTTCGGCAGCACGTCGATCTTTAAGCATGCTTTCCATCTCTTTTTTGCGATCGCTTAAGCCTTCGCGCAAATGATTTATAGTCTTATCTTCAGACTGGATAAGCTCTTCCAGGCATTGAATCCGCCTGTTGCGCTGATTGATTTCATCATCCAGTTTTTGGAGTGCAACCAAAGCAGCAACTTGCGCTTTTACATCCCTGACATTTTCCGACAATTTTTCGTCCATGCGGACGCCTCCTTGACTACGCTCCACAACATCTTCCTCACTTTTTGAAGCTACCGATACTCTGGGCAGAGGAAAGGCAATAAATACTCTTCCCAAAGCAGGGTGGAATAATAATAAAAACGGATTATCTCCAAATTATTAGCTGGTGGGCGGAAAAGGACTCGAACCTTCGACTTCCACCATGTGAAGATGGCACTCTAACCAACTGAGTTATCCGCCCATTTTAATAGAGGGTGATAATACACCATCAAATTAAGCGTCGTCAAGGGGAAAAAGGGGTGTCATTTTATCATTTTTCGGATTTTATTAATTTCCCAGTCCGGTAACCGCCTCACTTGCCCTGGTTTCAAATTTCCCAGCTCAATAGGACCGAAAGTAAGACGATGCAGCCCCCGCACGGTCCTGCCAAAATGCATGACCAGTCGTCTGACCTCACGATATTTGCCCTCTTGGAGTGTAAATACATAGGAGCGCCCAGGTGTGGGAAAATTGTTTTTCTGTATTTTTATCGGCTGACAGATGGTACCGCCTTGCAGCAGCACGCCCTGACGCAGGGTTGGCAAAGCCTGCTCAGGCAGAGGACGATTTGTTACTACCCGGTAAACCCGGGGAATCTCATTCTCCGGATTCAAGAGGGCCTGTCCCAACTTAAACTCATTGGTAAATAGCAGTAAACCGGTGGTAGCTCGATCCAGACGACCTACCGACTCAACCCGGGGTAAATTCGGCGGTAATAAATCGTAAACCGTTCTTCGACCCATGTCTTCTTTTCGCGTAGTCGTTGCCTCTGCGGGTTTATTCATGGCCAGCCAGAGAAATCCACTGGAGTTTTTTCGGTCTGAAGTGGTTTTTGTTGGTTTTGGCCTGTTCCTGGTTCCTGGGTTCTTCATAAGAGAAATTTTAGCATACATTTTAAATTTTGAATTTTATTTTCAATTTATCAGTGTTCATCTGTGGTTATTTAGGTTTTTAAGCGGTGACTGTTTTTCAATCTTTATAGCAATAACAGACAAACTGACAACTCCACTTCAACGGCATAATTCGCCACATCAGGAGTGTTAGAAATCGAGCTAACCGTCCTTTCCAGGAATCAGATTGTTGCTGACCCAGCTGAGGCGTACTGGTACGTACTGAGACAATTTTCAGGCCGGATTCCTCAATCATTTTTTTCCATACTTTCAAGGAAAACACAAGTGCCGACTCAGGCTGCGTATATCTGGTTTTGCAATATTTATTATTTGCGCCTATAAAATCTGAATTAGGCAAAAAAATGCAGGCCCGTCCGCCAAATTTTAAGACCCGTCGAATCTCTTCAAACCCCTCTTCCGGATCCGAAAAATAATCCGAAAAACTAAGTGCTGTGACCAGATCAAAATGATTGTCTTCAAACGGCAGTTCCACATCACTGCCCACCACAATTTTCGCGTCCGGTGCATTTTTTTGGCTTACCGCGGCTGCTTCGGGAGTATCCTCAATGCCAGTGCTGTTCAAGCCCAAGGCCAGGGCAGCTGCCAACATCCGGCCATATCCACAGCCAACATCCAATAAGGATTCTCCTGCTCGGGGATGTAAAAATTCCAAAACATGCTTATAATCCGCGTTTATAGCCTGATTTGTCGATTGGTTTTGATCCAGCCGCCCCCCCCAAGACTCCACGCGCTCACCGGGTTTGTGTGTTCTGGACATCCGTGCACCGCCTTCAGGGATTATATTCGATTATAGATTCGGTCAAATCCGGGCAACCTTAATACCCGAAAAATCAAAATAAATAATCACGGATATACACAGAGAAAGGCAGAATACAGAATTCAGAAAACAGAATTCAGGAGTCAGTAGGGGCGAACCTTGCCTGTGCCCGTCTTTTGGGTATGTTCGCC
>JAGLMY010000184.1 GCA_023139775.1 bacterium | reverse complement strand
TAGGGGCGCACTGAGTGCGCCCGTTAATTGAATTTTGTATTTTTAATTTAATAATCAAGAACGATAATGACTGGCATAAATACCACCGGCAATAAAACCCCAGCAGGCATTGAAAAGAAGAACAAAAAGAAAGGTTAAAGCACCTTTGGAAAACCCTAGAATACCCAAGTTCTGACTGGGATAATAGATAAATAATACATATGCACTTGGTAACAGACTCAAGATCAAACCCAACAAGGCACCCCGGGCTTTGAAAAACGGACCCAGCAAAACCAGCAACAGAGCCCAGAGCGAACCTTTTAAAATCCGTTCTGCCAGATAGGACCAGGAAAGATGCGTCACACTCATTTTTACGGAAAGCAGCTCAAACAACTGCCACTGATCGCATAACCAGGCGATCAAAGCATATGCCAGGCCGCCGATTGCACCGGCCAAATACGCTACAGCGAAACGGTTGTAGATCTCACGCATGATGGGAATCCTTGATTAAATTAAGAATTTGAAACAAGGTTCAAATTCTCCAAATTTCCGCCGGCGGCGGAAATTTGGTGGGCCCTGCTGGATTCGAACCGGCAACCAACGGATTATGAGTCCGCTGCTCTAACCGTTGAGCTAAGGGCCCTGCAATTTTGCTCTGCAAAATTGCAGAGCAAATGAACACGAGAACAGTTGAACAGTAGAGTAAAGCGAACCTGCGGTCTACTGTTCAACTACTCAAATGCTCAATCCCACACATCAATCCAAATACCCCTTTAATTTTCGGCTGCGTGAAGGATGACGCAATTTGCGCAAGGCCTTGGCCTCAATTTGCCGCACCCGTTCACGGGTTACATTAAAAATATTCCCAACTTCCTCCAAGGTATGCGGATAACCATCACCAATCCCAAAACGCAAGCGAAGCACTTCTGCTTCCCGATCTTTCAGGGTATGCAACACTTTGCTTATTTGTTCCTGCAGTAAAAGAAAAGCCGCCGCATTGGCCGGCGATACCACATCTTTATCTTCCAAGAAATCTCCCAAATGAGAATCTTTTTCCTCGCCAATCGGTGTTTCCAGAGAAATCGGCTGCTGGGCAATTTTCAAAATACCGCGGACTTTTTCCACCGGCATGATCATCTTTTTGGCAATTTCCTCGGGTAATGGTTCACGACCGTGCATTTGCACCAAATCCCGGGAGACTTTGATTAATTTGTTAATGGTCTCAATCATGTGCACTGGAATACGAATGGTTCTTGCCTGATCGGCAATCGCACGGGTAATGGCTTGCCGAATCCACCAGGTCGCGTAGGTGGAAAATTTATATCCCCGGCGATACTCAAAGCGCTCTACTGCCCGCATCAGACCGATGTTTCCTTCCTGGATCAAGTCCAAAAATTGCAAACCCCGGTTAGTGTATTTTTTCGCAATAGATACAACCAAGCGCAAGTTGGCTTCCACCAATTCCATACGCGCTTTATACGCCGCGGCTTCACCCTCCTCAATTTCCGTGACCAACAGTATCAGGTCAACCACTTCCATCTGCGCGTCATTGGCAGCACGTTGCAATTTGCGATTCTCATCCTGATAGGCCTCAATAAAAATCTGCCACTCATCCGTTTTACACTTGGTCTCGCGTTCCAGTTTCTTAATTTCCCGCGGAGTGCCTTTAAGTGTTTTAGCTATACCCTTGACTGCATCCGCTTTAATACGGTGCCGGCGAAGCAAACTCTCCATTTTACGTTTGGCTGTTTTGGCTTGATTGGCCACGTTCTTAATTTTATCAATCAGCTCGGCCATTTCCACCTGGTTCAAATTAATATTTTTCAGGCTTTTGAACCGTTTGAAAGAAGCTTGCTGCTGTTGTTTTTCCAGGGTCCGTCGCTGCGTGTCTGAGAGCTTCGGTTTTTGTAAGCGCTCCTGCAATTTCCGCGCTTTCTGATCATGAGTTATGGCTGATTTGATCTCACGCTTTACTGACGAGGTCATGCTTCGTTCTGCTGCAGGCGAGATCTCACCCTCTATAGTATGCTTCACAATTTCCGAAGCCAGTATTTTTCCACGCATAATTTTTTCATGTAAATTTTTAATGTCATGCAAGGACCTGGGCGCTTCCAACACTGCTTTTTCCACGCGCAATTCCTGCGCTTCAATTCGCTTGGCCAATCGCACTTCCTGTTCACGGGTCAAGAGCGGGACACGTCCCATCTCATGCAAATACATACGCACCGGATCATCAGAACGGGTTTCATCTACTGAAGCCGCTGCCGAGGATTCAAATTCCGCTTCTTCCAATTCACTCACAATCGAAATTTTATCATCCTTTTTGGACTCTTTTTCAGCATCCACCAGTTCAATGTCATTCTCACCCAGCATTATCAGAACATCATCAATCTGTTCGGACGAAACCACCTCCGAAGGAAGTAAATTATTTACATCGGAATATGTTAAATACCCTTTTTTTCTACCCTTCTCAAGTAGCTTTTCAACTTCACCAAGTTTGATGGTTTTCTTTTCTGTTTCTTTGGCCATCTGCGTATCCTCACTTTAAATAATGGGTCCCTATTCTAACCTATACTTTTGTTGAGTCAAGACTCTTATTAAAAAAATGCTTGAAAAATCACTTTTTTTCGCCTATTTCCAAATCACTCCGAATTGCTTGATCCGGGCTGCCAGCTCGATTTTTTCCTGGGCCCTCTGCTTCCAAGTTTCCATATCCCCATTCTTTTCTGCTTCCTTAATCCGAATTTGAATCTCATTGAGTTGCCCCTGCAATTCCATCACCTGGAGACGGTTCAGGCAATCCCTCACCACACGCTCCGGTTCCTCGGTCCCGCGATCCATAGCGCTCAAACGCTTGGCTAATTCTGAGATATCCAAAGGCCAATGCTCACTAACACTCGGGAACCACAATTCCTCATCATCCGGATCCACCGGCTCGGCAGCCAGAATTTTTTCCATCAATTCACGATATTCCGCAACCGCAAAGCTTTCCGGCCGCAGCACCTCACGAAAAGCCTCTATTTCCATAGGAAATTGCAGAAGTATGGAAATAAGCACTTCCTCAATGGCTTTGCAGGTCCTGGCCAAACCGTGAATTTGTGTTTTCTCGTTTTTTTCCTGTTTGCCCCGAAAAACAGGCGCTGCGTTACCCAGGCGCTCCAGTTCAACGATCACCTGACTGTCCAGCAAGCGCAAACGTTCTGCCACCAAATGGATATACTCTCCCCTTTCTACCCCATTCTTGGGAAATTGGAAAATCAGAGGCCCAACCTCACCCAAAACAGCCAGTTTTCCATCCACCGAATCCAAAACATGGCGTTGGCAAGCAGCATTGAGCACAAACTCCACAATACTCAGTGTGTTGTCCAGTTGAAATTGGAAAGCCTCAACACCCTGCGTATGGATAAATTCATCCGGATCCTTGGCATCCGGCAGCTCCGCTACCCGAACCTGTACTCCCACTTGGTTTAAATTTTCAAAAGCCCGGATCGAGGCTTGCAAACCGGCAGCATCCATATCATAAAGTAAAATGACCCGGTTGACATAACGCTTGATCAATTTGGCCTGTTGCGTGGTCAAAGAGGTTCCCAAGGAAGCCACGGTTTCCGTAACATCCGCGCCATGACAGGCAATCACATCCATGTACCCTTCAGTTAATATCAGACGCTTGTTCTCACGCGCACGGTCCCGCGCAAAATTCAGCGCGTACAATAATTCCCCTTTATGAAACACCGGAGTTTCCGGAGAGTTTAAGTATTTCGGTTCACCCGGAACCAGGAGCCTGCCGCCAAAGGCAACCGGTCGTCCTTGCAGATCAAAAATCGGAAACATCACTCTGGTCCGAAAACGATCGTAGACTTTGTCAGTGCCTTCTTTGCTGATCAGCAGACCGGCTTGTTCTAAAATTTCCCGCGAATAATGATCGCGCGCGCCGGCGCGCAAAATATTGTCCCAACCGGCCGGCGCGAACCCTAAGCCGAATTTTTCGATCAAGGCCGGCGTGAGTTTTCTTTTTTCAAAATATACCCGTGCTTCGGACCCGACCTCTGAGGATGCCAGGCCTTTTTGAAAACGTTCCACTGCCCAGGCCATAACCGGGTAGAGCTTTCGCTGCAAGCGGTCAGCTTCGGTGTCCTCTGATTTCTGATATGGGGTCAATTCCACCCGTCCCCGAATGGCCAGCTGCTGCATGGCTTCCGGAAATGTGAGACCATCCACGCGCATCAAAAATTCAAAAACATCTCCACCTACTCCGCAGCCAAAACATTTAAAAGATTGCCGATCCGGTGAGACCATAAAACTCGGAGTTTTCTCTTTATGAAAGGGACACAGACCTTTAAAATTTTTCCCGCTGTTCTTGAGCGCCACATACCCTGAAACGACCTCAACGATGTCATTGGCTTCCCGTACACGTTCTTTATCTGCTTGCGAGCTCACAAGTACCCTCAGTGGATTGGATCACTACCGTCTAATTATTTGCTTAATATTGAAAAGGACAAAACAGGAAACAGCCCGGAAAAATAAATTCCGGGCTGTTGAATTGTTTTAACCAAACTACATTGTTGTATTGGTAAAAAAATCAGCGATAATTCCCTCAATTAGGCTCCGCGTTTGCGGGCTTTTTTCTTGGCTGCTAAAATCTTCAGTTTTTTCTTCACGCTCGGTTTTTCATAATGCTCCCGACGACGCATTTCGGACAAAACGCCTGACTGTTGAACCTCTTTCTTGAACCGACGGAGGGCAGCCTCAAAATTCTCACTATCTTTGACTCGAATTTGAATCATTACTTTTAATCCCTCCTTTCTCTAGCCAGAATACTCATTTTCCCTGGACGCTTACGCACACAACCTCGTAACCCATCCTAAAAAGCATCTCAAAATAATACACCTGAAAAATGAAAACAAAGATGTATTTTAGCTTATTTTCATTCTTTTTGTCAATTAATAATCAGCCTGTGCAGCAAGGAGCCTGTCGGACTTTAGTCATTCTCCCCCTTTTGTAAAGGGGGCAGGGGGGATTTAATCAATAAAACGCCCGCTTTCATATGCAAAATCCCCCTCAATCCCCCTTTTTCAAAGGGGGAAGAGGCTCAAAATTCGATTTTGTACCTAAGTCCGTCAGGTAAATTTCCGGCCTCCCAGGCGGCTACCGGCTTACGCTGCGCCGGCAAATACCTTGATGGCCTTACGCCGGAATTTCTTAGTGTTCTCCTCGTTTGGTATATAATTGTTTTCACGCAGTGTATCATCATAAGCGCCCTGCGCTCCCCAATTTCTCCCCCGCAAAACATAGGGTACGCTCACATTCGTTTGCCTGATCCCCAATTCTTCTATTAAACTCTGCAACTCCCCATGCTTATCAGGCGTTGCGTAATTTCGTTCCACTACCATAATTGGGTTCATTAACTCGGCAAAGCGGCTAAAGGCTTCAATATTTAAAATATTCTCCGCCAGAAGAACCTCATTTTCCTTAATATTTTCAGACTGAAATATTTTACTATAATTTGTAACCAGGGCCCGCAGCTCATGCGCTAATTGCTCCTGCGCCTGGAATTTGGTTTCCTGGTCTTGGTTGGCGGTCTTCAGCACAGCTTTGACTGCCTTTTGCACATCACTGCCCGGTCTTTTGAGTTCTGTGATAAATGGGATAAACGTTTTTTTCACCTCAGCCGTCGTCATTTGCGCTTGTATATCAGCTTCCAGTTGCTCAACCATATAATTAAAATAGCCGTCCGGATTTTCGGCAGCCACAGAACTATGCCGGCTGCTTAGTCCAAACCGCAGCTTATTGCTTATCCATATTTTAATTTTAGCGCTTTCACTGAGCTTGCGCTTCAAATTTACCGCTGCTATTCCTTGCGCCAAAGAATCCCGGCCAGCAAAGAGTTTTATTGCCTGCTTTTGGCTATTTATATTCCGGATAACCTCAGCGAGGTCACCGTCTTTAGCAACCTTTACCTGGCCGACTGTTGACAGATAGAATGTTATTGTTCCAGCTTCTGTTTTAACTTTATATGCCTCCAACTCAGCCGTGTTAGCAATAGCGTAAGCGCTATCACCATCCGCGGTTTTACCCAGATCAAAAGAGTGCGTGAGTTCTTCTTTTCTCTCGCCCTGGTATTTTTTAACCAATTCCCTGATTTGGTCATCTACACTGATACTGATTATCTTTCCTGGCTCAGCATTTTTCATTTCTTTCAATACCATTTCTAATACCGGAGAGTTCTTCAGCGCATCTCCCTGTTCTGCTAATAATCTCTCGGCCATTTCAGGAAAAGCCTGTAAATGAATCATTTCAAGATCAGCTATAGTAAAATCATACTGCAAGTCTACCTTATCGCCGCGTATTATGGCTGCTGACAGCGCCTTTTCCGCCTTGGTCTTTAAAGACTTGTCAGCATCTAAATCCGGCATCAACATCCTGGCCAGGGTATTTTCCCCGGATTGCGCGGCATTCAGCATAGTGTCAACCCGGCGTTTCTGGAACCAATAAGGATGCTTTCTAAATAGTTCCGCCCGTTTCCTTGGATTTTTCTTGGCCGCTTTAATCTCCTGTTGCATATTCTCATCTGCTAAATCAGAGCTTAGTTCTGCTTTAAGTTTTTCACCGGCAATCGACACTCCCAGTTCCTGGTTGCATATCTGCAAAAAGGCCTCCAAACCGATTGGGAGATCTTTATCAGCCTGAGGTCGTTCTTTCCTGGGCTCAATGATCCGCTCCACATCAGGACTTTTTTCCAAAATATATTTAAGCACCTTGCCCTTGCGATCCCAGCCCGATTCAATCAATTTATAGAGAAACCGCTTTTCCAGAGAAAGATAGGATAAACTCAATTTCAAGCGTATTCCCAGTATATAATGAACAAACGGGTACCACCATTTGATATTTTTGTCTTTTTTGGCAATATTCCAGAGCCACTTGGGCATAGAAATTACTAATACTGTTTCTTCTTTGAGATATTCCGGGGTTATATCTTCCTTTGCATCCGGATTCATTTCCTGAAAGGAGACACTAAAAGCAGGCCCGATCAAGAAACGCACATTCTTCATCAGATTATATTTTTTTCCGAATATATTATCCACATATTCTGACAGGCGTTCTCCAATTACGTGCCCGGCTAAGGGTTTTTTACTATTCTGAGGCTTTATTTTCATATCTTCATAAAGCTTCTCTAATGACTGATACTTTTTAGTATCAGAAAAATTAATATTTGCTCTTTCGGCCGGGAGATTCATTCGTTCATGCAGCCAACTGCCAAAAGGAACAGCGAGCACTGCGAGCACTAAAGCCACTGGCCCCAGCCAGCCCGTGGCAGCTATTATTGCCACCACTGCCAGACCTAGCAGCGAACTTACAGTGGCGGTCATGGTGGCTTGGAGGGCAAGCTTGAATCTTTGGTAAGCTGTTTGGTCTGCATCTAATTTATGGGAAGATTTATACTTCTTTTCGTCAGAATCGTATTGCAGCACGCCCCAACCATAATGGGCAGCTAAGAAGGCAACAAAAATCACGGCTGCAGGCAGGATGATAAGCCAGCCGAAATCACTAACAGTAGGCGCGTCCTTTAAAATAAAACGCATCACAGGTATCAAATAAAAACCCGCTACCGCCCAGCCTTCATACCTTCCCGCTTGGCTCAGCGTCCAGTTGAAAAATTTTGCCAGGGGGGAGGCAATTGCGCCGGGAGTGAGGGGGGATGGTTGCTTAAATTTAGCAGACTCAGCGGCTGGCGCTTTTTTTACTTCTGAATATAATCCAAACACTTGCTTGACAAATGTCAAACAGTCCTTTTTTAATATCTCCCCTTCATCAAAATCGGCTTCTTTTTCAATGCGTTTGGAAATCTCGGCTATATTTTCTATAATTTTATTGACTAAATCAGGCGCTTCCGTCTTCGCAATTTCTATGAATTCATTTTGTATTTCATCATGGTGGGTTACAAAATAATTAAGAGTAAACTTTTGTCCCTTTCTTATTTCCATTTTCCGCAAGTGGTTAAAAATAAATTGTTGCGCATGTTCTTCCTTGATAAATTCCGTATAGAATAAATCTATATATTTTTCCAGACTCATAGGCTTAGGACCTTGACTACGCATTCCAATCCTTTGATCTGATCGCGCCTGCAAAAAGTCCTCATAGTATTGCCTTAGACAAACTATATTAATTCGCCGCAACATTTCTTTCTTTTTGTAAAACAAAATATTGTTCGTATCCCCAGCAGTTTCAAAAGCAAGTCTCCAATAGTTTTGAATATGATTTATAAAAACATTAAAGTTGTGCAGTTCGTGAGGATGTTGAAGGTAATAAAGTTGAAATTCAGCATAATTGCCTGGATCTTCAAAATCTAATTTTCGAATCTTATTTAATTTTGTTTTTGCTAGAACTGCAAAATGTTTTTCTATAATCCTCCAAGTCTTATACCAATCCGATTTGTCCTGTAATCCAATGGCCGGCACGGTTTTCTCAAAGGAAGATTCTCTCATTTGTTTTTTGCTACGCATTTGCCGGTAAATAATACTAACCACAATTAAAGCAACTGCAACTACCCCGATACCAATTAAAAAGTCTATTCCGTATAGCCCTGAAAATTGCGCACTTGCTTCTTCTCCGGCAATACTAAGTCCTCCAAAAATATGGGTCACAAGAAGAAAAAACATACTTCCGCCAAAAAAATTCTCGAGCCACGAAAGAAATTTCTTGTTTATCCTGGTATGCACTATATATAATATCAAACTTAAAGGTATTGCAATTATTGACCAGCTAGCGAGGAATAAGTTTGTGCCGAGCATTGTTATTGCCATCACGGGCATTAACATCATGGGCGCAGCCTTTAGCCATTTAAGTTTGCCGGAAAATGATGACTCTTTGGATTTAAATAGGCGGACTTTAAGAACAGAAAGCGTGGTATGCAAGCCTGAACCAGGAGTGGGCGCCTGCCAGAGATTAAAACCACTCATCATGATACCGGATATACCCAAAGGCACTGCCAACAACCAGCGTACTGCTTGCGGGAGAATAGTGCTGTCTTTGGTGCCTGGCTCGCCTTTTCCTCTGGAAGGCATTGCCATAAAAGCCGCTTCTTTATATTTTCCCTTTTCAAGCAGTTGCTTTGCCAATTTAGTCTGTATTTTACGAAGTTTATCATTTTTATCTTTATCAGAAACTTTGGTTAACTTTAACCTTTCTATCATTTCTAAATATTTTTCTTCTGTAAACACTTGTCTTACCAATTCTGACGGTATTTCAAGAGATTTTTGTTTTCGAGACATCAGATCAACAACGTTAGGATCAACAACTTCAGGATTGGCCGTCGACTTTAACATGTTTTCTATCACTTCTGACGGCAATTTCTTTTGTTTAAAGGCGCTGAGTATCACTTCACCACCTATTGAACGCGCGACTTCATCTTCTTCTTCATCGGCAATACCAGCCAAAATCTTCAATTCTAACTCCCTGAGTATATCGCGATTGATAGACCTATGATTCCGAAATGTGGGATATATACCTATCAACAGTCCACCTATTATCATGTACAGGAATACTATGTTGAATAAGAACGTGGGGCTAAGAAAGACAAATAATACAAATCCCAACACTCCATAGGGAAAATATATACTTAGCGCTTTAATATAGTACCCTGTTTTATCACTAACCTTGCTATGCTTTACATGACGCTGGGCATAAAACATAACTCCCAGCGCTAATCCTGCGATAATTCCAAACATGCCGCCAAACCCTCTGATACCAAGGTAATCCGGCTCTATAATAGCCCCCGCTATCATCCCAAGTGCGGGTAATACTATCCCGGCCGCCTGCCACCACAGCTCCCAAATCGGCGACTTAAACAACACTTGCTCTCTGAATCCTTTTAGCTGTTCCCCGGGGTCTTCAGAAAACTTCTTTAGTAACTTCTTTACGTTTCCGTCCAGACCAAGGGACATAAATCTGCCGGATTTAGTGGCCTTAGGCTTGTAATACGGATCGTCAGGGAACCCTTTCAGACTTCTAAACGCCGGCCCTTCGACGCGCTCCCACCTTTCATCCCGGGTTTCAGTGACTGGCTCTGTTTTTGCCATATCCTGTTTGATTTTTTCTTCTTCCTGCTCTTTACGCCATTTCCAAGTATGTTGGTTTAAGCGCTTGTTCCACTCTGCCACTCTCTCCCAATCTCTTATTACATCTTTGCGTAACGGCTTGCCCAGGCGTGCAGCATCCGACTCTAAACGTTTGATAATCGGCTCATTTAGTTTCAGATGCAGCGCCCAAAGCCTATCAAGCTCATCCATAATTCTACGCGCTGCCGGCAATTTATCTTTTTCTAATTGCTTCGTCCATTTTGCCACTTGGTTTTTGTCTACTGTAAGATATCCACTTTCCGCCTCTGCTTTTAAATACGCCGCCAGCCTAGCAGGTGACATGTACCGCCATTTTGCTTCTTGTTCCAGTTCGTATGCAATTGTGTCTTTTTCCTTACGCTTGTCGTGCGCATCGTTAGGAAACTGGTTTAATCGCCCTTCCCACTCTTTCACTCTCTGTTGATTTGCTGCAAGACCCAGTTTTTCAGCTTCCAACATTAACCTCTCGATAATTGGCGCGTTTAGCTTTTCATTATTTTCTCTTAGCATATCCTGTTTAATTTTCTTTTCTTCCCACCACTTACCCAATTTCCAAGTATGCTGGTTTAAGCGCTTCTCCCACTTTTTCTGTTCCCGGTAGTCCATTACAAAACCCGGGAGGCTTCGAGCTTCTGACTTTAACCTCTTAATAACCGGCTTATTTAATTCATTATGCTCACTCCAAATCTTAAGCAGCGCAGCAATAATTTTGCGCGCTTCCCACCCTTTATCTCCTTGTTCCAGTTGCCTCTTCCATTTATTATTTATCTCTTCGTCTGTTGGAAGATTAAGTTCTTCCACCTTTATTTTTAACTGTTCCAGTATTGCAGCAAGTGCCATGTGCCGCCGTTTTGCTTCTTCTCTAGAATAATACAGAATTGTATCTTCTTCCGTCTTTTTGTCTGATGCCGTGAGATGCTTATTTAATTGCTCTTTCCACATTGCCACTCTCTGGTCATCTACTGTAAAACCCTGTTCTTTAGCTTCCAAGCTTAATCTCTTGATAATTGGCGCGTTTAGCTTCTGATTTTGTTCTGCAATTTGACCTGACTTGTCTGATCTATAGGTGATGGCAGCCAGCACTATTATGGTAATTATAGAAAACATGAGCAGTGTTTTTCTTCCGATAAGGCGCGATTCTGAATCAAACAATATTTGGCCGGTTTTACGCAGGTTCCATAAGAAACGTTGCACTTTCCCTGTATGCTTCGCCTTTTGAACTGCTGCCGCTTTTTCAACACTCATACGGCCTGGCTCGCCTTTTCCTCTGGAAGGCATTGCCATAAAAGCCGCTTCTTTATATTTTTCCTTTTCAAGCAGTTGCTTTGCCAATTCAGTCTGTAGTTTAATAAGCTTTGTATTGGCCGCTGCCTCTAACATATTTTCCATTACTTCTGACGGCAATTTATTTTGCTTATTGGCGCTGGATATCACTTCATTTATTGAACTTACGAAACCTCTGTCTTCTTTGACAATACTATTCAAAATCTCCAATTCTAAATTCCTGAGTTTATTGTAATTGATATCCCTATGAGTTATCACCGTACCGATTCCACCCAAAATCACAAACCCTATTAACATTAAGTACCCGAAGTACCCGCCGCCAAATAAGAATAGTGGTATATAAAGGCCTCCTACTATTGCCGATATCCCATAGATGTACCATAACTTAACGGCATTAATAAAAATATCCTTATTAAACTCACCTTTCTTTAAATGCCGCTGACCAAATATAGGTACTGCCAGCCAGAATCCTAAGAAAAATCCAAACATGTCTCCCGCCAAGATGATCGCCCAGTCATCTGGCGCTATAATTCCTAATTTATTCGCTATAATAATCCCTAATATACCCCCGAGTATGGGTAATAACCCAAATGCCTGCCACCACAGCTCCCAAATCGGCGACTTAAACAACACTTGCTCTCTAAACCCTTTTAGCTGTTTCCCGGGGTCTTCAGAAAACTTCTTTAGTAACTTCTTTACGTTTCCGTCCAGACCAAGGGACATAAATCCGCCGGTTTTAGTGCCTGGCGCTGTTTCTTTATTTTTTTTCTTATCCCGCATGGTCGTAATCTCATCCATAATAAATTTCATTGGATTATCTGAAAATTCCAGTTGTGGCATGATTTTCGACACTTTTTCTAAAAATGTTCCTATAGTTTTTGCGACAGCCTCAGAGTGACCGTCCGAGATCATTTTTTTTATAAATTCAGATTTAGATTTTCGGCTTTTTTCAATTAAGTGCATGAACCGGAAGAATTTGCGTGGATTTTTTAAACGGTATGTACATTCCCGGTACCAGAACTTCCAGATGCGATTTATTTCCTCAAATGTGAATTCCTCCAAATGTGCGCTAAAACTTCCCTTTGGCAAGTTTATTGTTTTTTTCTCATATTTTAATGGATCTTGGCCGGCTCTAACCAGATCTTCCGGCGCGATTTGTATGATATTTATTTCGCTTCTTTCAAATTCGGAACCCTCTGCGTGCAACAGCGCTTCATTAAGTGCATCATAACCGCCCCAAGCTTCAACAATGATAGAATTCAGGTTTTCCAGATAATAATTTGAATTATAAAATCTGGGCAGGCCTTTTATTCCTCTATTAGCTTTGACTGCTAAAAATTTATTTTTCGATATAACTTCAATTAGCTCTTGCAAAACTTTTTCTTTTTCTTGAGGAGTAAATTTTTCTCCCTTACTAATTTTGGGATATTTGCTAATTATCCGCGAATTAAATCTTGGCAATAATGTTTCCCTTTTTTCCAAGATACCCGGTCTGGTCATCCCATAATATTTCATTTTAATTGTAAATATGCAGCCTTGAGTAAATGTCAGACTAGCGGCTAATATAACCACCATTATCCATTTATTTAATTGTAGAAAGGTCGATACCAGCGCTCTTTTTTTCTCATACTTTGCCGGAATTGTGCTGCCTGACGTTATTTTCTCCGGTAAGTCCTGATCCCCCGACCGCCCTTCGTTCAATGAAACAAGTTTGGTTTTTTGTCCAACCTCCACTATCCCTTGTTCTATCACTCGCGGCACACCGGCAAATGATATATTCCAATTGTCAACATTCTTTTCATATATATAGACGCTTACTATCAGCGATACCACTGCCATTAGCCCAGGCACATTGCCGGTAATTGTATATATTGCTAATGCTATTCCTATTGCTGTGCTTAACCAAGCCTGTATGCTTATGGTTCTTACCCGTGATGGCAGCTTGAAAAGAAAACTTACTATTCGAGCCGGTATTTTAAAAACAGTTTTTGCCATTTCACCAATTTTGGTAAAAACCGATACCCGCTGGTTTCGAACACTGATAGCTTGTGTTGCTTTAGCCGCTTGTTTTTCAGTCGAAAAAAGTGAAAGATGGTACTTTCCAATTGGTTTCGTATCAACCGAACCCATTTTTTGAAGCCCGGCTTCTGAGAAAAGGTCTTTTCTGGTAATCAGCATAACCATATTTATTTCAGATTTCCCTTTTATCAACGCATGGCAGGCTTTGACACCATTCGGCAATTTTATCTTCAGCTTGGCAGCTTCCGGTTCTTTTATTTTAAATAATTCAGTTATGTTGTGGTCCTTCTTATACTCCAAAAATTGTTCTTCGAAATTTGGATTACTCGATTCATCAGCTTCTATAGCATAGGCGAAGGTTTTCACGCTTAAGGCAGTTTCCTGACGAAATCCTTGTTTACTCCAACCGCACATTATCGCCATAATCGTCTGATTCTTGGCCAGCAGTTTTTCCAGCGGGGTCTGGCGGTCCTGGAGCAATTCAAAATACGGATTCACCACATCCTGCCTGGTCACGCGCGGTTTGATCGAAACATGGGTGATATCCCGGCGTTTTAGTTCTGCCAAAACTATGTCTGCGTGGAATCCGCCGTTTATCATGACTGCCAGCTTCTCGTCCAGGTCGTCCATCTTCCTTATTATATTGTCCACAAAATGAATGCTGCGCTCATCGGCCAGGCGATAGAAATATTCCACCTGGTTCAAATACTCGTCCAGGGCATACATCTCACTTTCAATATAATCCACTTCATTGGTGGGCGATTCACGAATCGCCCCTACGGTATTAATAAAATCAACAAATTCTTTCATGCGGTATTTTTCCCGCTCTGTGCGGAATTTCTGCAGCTCTTCCTAGGAAACAGAAATATTGAGCATCTTTTCAACAATATCCAGACGATGATAAAGCTCATCCAACTCCTGCTGCGTTTTATCCGTATAGAGCTGTTGGCGGATAGCAGCATCCAAATTGTCCAGTTCCTGGAAAAGCTGGTCCGGGTCGACTTTTGGTGAAAAGACGTTTTGCTTCAGGCTTAAAAAGCGGGCCAAATTGGGATACACGTCCAAATCCAATTGCAGCTTACGGGCTGTGCGGTGCAGATACGCGCTGTATTTCAGGATGCTGATATTACCTTCGCGATAAGCTACGCGCTTGTGGTCAAATTTCAAGAGTTGGGAATTATAAATATCAGCTTTCAATTCTTCCAGCATATCACGCAGATCATAGCAATAGCCCTGGCTCTCGGCATTTAAAAAACTGCGCACTGCTTTTTGGCTGGCTTCATACAGTTCCGGGGTTTCAATGCCTTCCAGTTGAATAGCGCCTCCACTGATGGCAGCATAATGCTCCGCGCCTGTGATCTTGCCCTGCTTGACAAAATAATCACTCACTTCCTCCCGGACTTTCCTGATCGGAAAAGCGCTTATAGGCGAGGTATCTACCGTGTGAAATGCTCCTTCCTCACCCACGAGTTTCAATCCATGTTTTTTTACCAAATGCTGAATAATGCCGGCAATGTTCTTTTGCACTTCATAATTACAGTGCAAATCCTGGATGCAGACCACGGTTTTTCCATTGCCCTGAAAACCCCGGTTAATGGCGCCTATTTTCTCCGGAATGGTCAGCG
>JAGLMY010000183.1 GCA_023139775.1 bacterium | reverse complement strand
GTCAAACTCGCTGAAATACTCCGCACAATTGTCAATGACCTGGTCAATTCCCGCAAATACCCAAGCACTCCAAAAATGGGAGTATCCACAGTACAACCGTAAGCGTGGCCAAATTAGTATAGTTCATTCTATTTAAGAAACACAATTTATCGCGAAAAAACAGCCAAATATTTATCTTCATCATATCTCAAATCATATTCTAATATGCGCTCTACACTTTCTTCAGCACCCTCAATTTCTACTTCAAGAATTAATTTGATCTTTGAATTTTCATCCACTATAAGCTGAGTCTTATCAAACAATTTAATTCCGACAAACATAACACCCTTACCCCAAGCTGTATCATCTCTATGCGGCTTAAAAATCAATCTTGTATCAACTTGTTTAGCTAAAGAAACTTCGTCCTCTCCTTCGTCAATAATTAATTTGTACGAAATTATTTTTGCTGACTTTAATTTTTGGTTTTTACTCAAAGCAGTAAAATGAAACGAATAAACATCTTTATCATGGTTTCTAAAAAACGGTTTTATTATTGCATCTCCTACTCTATATTTATCTATTTCTTCTCTATTAAAATCCTGACTTTTTTTAACAGATTCCAATGAATCATTAACAATCTTCTGAATAATTATTTCTTCATTTGAACAAGAGCAAAGCAATAACGGTGCAGCAACTAAAATTAATATCATTTTTTTCATAACTTACTCCTTTCCTCTTATATTTCCACCAATAGCCCACGGAACAACATCTACAACAACATGTGCAATTCCAGTCGAATAATATTTACAGGTTCCAAGAACATCACTTCGCTTCTTTGGCGGCTGAGATATAACGACATAATTATAAGTCCCTTTGTATTTAGGATCTGTTACAATTTCTTTTGTATAACCATCATATACTACCTCTCTACCATCTTTATTAATATATTTTAATTCAGGATATTTATCACCATTTTGATGCCATTTCGATTCCCCAGGTAAACATAATCTCCATCCTTCCCTATTATCTACTTCTTCATAAGATGGCAGGTTAGTATTTTTTGCATCCCTTTCTTCAAAATGCCATGCTGTAGCTTTACCCCCAATTGTTTTGACTGTTTTTTTAGTCTTATCTTTCCAACAATCCCACGATTCTTTTGTCTTATCCGTTCCCCATTCCGCAGCCTTCTTAGTTCCCCTCCAAGCTGCCTTTCCAGCCTTCTTTGCAACCTTAGCTGTCTTGTACGCCGCGTTGCCGGTTTTCTTGGCTAAATACTTCGCTGATTTTTTGGTCTTGTCAGCTGCGTATTTGCCTGCTTTTTTTGCTGTCTCAGATGTCTTATACGCTGCGTCACTGGCTTTTTTTCCTAGGTACTTGGCTGATTTCTTAGTAGCATCAATGGTAGGCGGTCCGGCTGCCATGGCTGCATTTTTGGCTAATCCTGCCGGGCGGGTGTTTTTATAGACACGACCGACTTTTTGCCAGAATGATAGGTCTTCTTGAGCGGGTTTACGACCAACGGAAGTCCCTTCTCTTTGATTATCATTCCGGTCGGGGAAACCCGCCCCCTACAATTTGTTCGTCATTCTTGTATGACACCCACGCCTGTGTCTCCACATCCCAATAACATCCAGGCGGCATGGGCGGCCCGGCCATGCGGGGCGGGGATAATTGGGCGGGGGTCATATCCTGGCGGGCGAACACAAGGTTCGCCCCTACGGCATTGTCAGGACCGGTTGCGGAACCGGCCCCTGCGGTCTGACGTCCACTTGCATAATCCGCTATGTCGATCTCATTTTGGGCGAACACAAGGTTCGCCCCTACGTCATAGCGGTCATAATCACCACACAGGTTGCGTTCTACTTCGGCGCGTATTTCCGGCGGCAAGGATGCCAGGTATTCATCTAGCTGCTCCTGAAGGGCGAACGCAAGGTTCGCCCCTACGTTATTATACCCACCCTGCTTGTTGGCCCGGCCTCCGCCCCAGGTATAAACGCTGCCGAACTGTAGATCCATACCACCGAACAATTTCTGAATATTTGTCACCAATGATCCGACATTTCCACTGCTGATGGCATTGACTACAGTCTCTGTGGTCTCGTATATTTCTTTGCCCTGCTCATAATAGTCTTTTAAATCTTCATAATATTCTTTAACATCCTCGGACAGATACGCGCTCAGGTCATCCAGGAACCCGATCACAAAATCAGCATCCAATGTAAAATCCTTATCAAAGATCGTGGCAATCTTGGTAAGCGCGGATTTGGCAGGTTGATATTCCGGAGGCAGATAGCGGTCGATCAAACTATTAATCGTGCTGTCCCATTTTCCGCTTTGCAGTTCTTCTATCCAGCGCTCCGGACCACCGGCTATAATATTCCAGTACTCTTCCGCTTGGCCGTAATACTCATTCCAACGGTCATTCATCCAATTTAAACCACTGTCCAAGTGATTACTTAATCCATCACTAATGGAACGCATCAAGCCGTCGGCTGCCTGGTAGAAATCAAAACGGAAATTCTCGGAATTGAATATATCCGCTACTGTGTCCCAGACACTGCTTATATCCAATCCGTTGTCAAAGCGGAATTCAAATACATTCGAAAACAATCCGCCTACAAAATTTCCGGCTTGACTAAAGAGATCAGTTGCAGCAGAGGTGAGATTGCAAAATATTGCGCCCAGATCCACACTGCAGGCAGCGGTAATAAAGTCGCGTAAACCACCCACCAGGTTGTCTCCAAAGTTCATCAAGCTCTCGGAGATATTGGACCATAAGTCCATGGCATTGCCCGTGATTCCCATCTCTGCCACTAAGGTCTGAATTTGTGCAACCGCGCTGTTTCCTATCTTTCCGGTGATATTAAACTGCTGGAAAATCTGATTCCCCAGATCACTCAAATTAAACGGCACTTTGCCGCTTAGTTGATCCATGACCCGGACCAGATCTTTGCCTAGATTATCAATAGACTGGATAAAGGAATTGGTCTGGATAAAGGATTGCAGATCACCTAGCAAAGTATCTATCTCTTCATTGATCAGGTTTGGCAGATTTTTGAATAGGTCTAATTGCTGCATGAAATCCGACTTCATTATGATATC
Organism: bacterium; assembly: GCA_023139775.1. GTDB lineage: Bacteria > Oederibacteriota > JAAXVQ01 > JAAXVQ01 > JAUVAV01 > JAGLMY01. Next base: position 20,874 of record JAGLMY010000183.1, on the reverse strand, counting down.
TTGCAAAGGACCGGTCACAGCGCCAAAGATGGCTTCTACCTCTTGGGTCTCCAAACCGATCTTCTGCATCAGCTTGGCAATGTCGCCCTTCAATTGTAGGGGCACGGCGCGCCGTGCCCCTACAATTAGGGCCTGGTTGATCAAGTCTTCTGCTTGCACGCGCAACTTAGATAAGCGCTCCACATGTTGAAATGCCTGGGTATTTGTAAGCCAGGTCTTGAATTCCGAACCGCCTTGGGCAACCAGATCATTCAACAGCCCGGTCACATCCCGCAGTTTCTCAATCTCCTGCAAAGCCGGATTACTCTGCACCAATTGCGAGAAAATATTCTGCTGAATTTTTTGGAGCAATTGCTGATCCAATTGGAATTGTCCAAGATCGGCAAAATTGAAAGCCGGATCAAATGACCAGTGTGTGGGATCTACCTGATAGGTGAATGTTTCCCAGGCTTGCTGAAATTCCTGACTTAAGTGCTGGTATTTTTTGGCCACCAGATCCATGACTACTGCCGCGTCCGCGCGCTGTATTTCCAAAAGCTGGCGCTGAATGCCCCCAGCGAATTGGTCCTGGATATTTTGTAGTTTTTGGAGTTCACTGAAGATTTTCTGCTGCGCGCCATTTAGACTGAATTGTTTGGCCATTTCGTCCAGATTTAAATTGGCCATAATCGGGCCGACAAAAGGGTCGGCCCCTACAACGTTAAACGGATCGATAAATTCGTATTGGGCCAATTGAACTTGAATATCTGTGATGTGTTTGTTCAGTAGTGCTTCTGCCTGATTGCCTAAATTGGCCACCTGATTCAAGGAGCGCTGGATTTGGGTACGCACTGCTTGTTGGCGGATGAAATCAATTGAACTGGAAATGGCGTTGTCCACAATGGATTGCGCATCCAACGGGACGGCACGTCCTTCGGCTTCGCTCAGGACAAGGGGATCGGCCCCTACGAAGGAACCAATAACCGCATTCCATTCCGGGGGCGCGCGCCCGGCCAGGATATCCTGAGCAGCATTGGCAAGCTGTTCTTGTATGCCGCTCAGCCGGCGATTCACTTCCAGCATATTGGCCGCAGAATCCAAGTCCTGCATGATTCCGGAAATGTCCGGGGTTAAGCCAGCGGCCAATCGGGTGATATTATTTAACGATGAACCGATTTCTTTGGGCACGGCATGCCATGCCCCTACATTAATTTCCTGTACATTCATATTAAAAAGGCTCTGCGCCTGCGCGGCTATGGATTCCATCTCCGCGCTGTTTATTTTCAAACTTGTACTGCGGATTTGAGCTGCGAGGCTTTTGCTGACCATGTTTAAGGTGGTGCTGATTTTTTCGCGATTCCGGGATATTTTTTTGAATTCATTTATTGCCTGGGTAATTTGTTTTTCTTCGTGCGCCTTCTGGGTGTTGTATTGGGTCACGGGCGCACTCAGTGCGCCCCTACAATATGAATCCAGAATGTTTTTCAGGCCTATTTCCGCGTTGTCCAAGCGAACAAAACGCTGCAGCACTGCATCAGTTGCCAGGTTCTGTTGCATTAAAGCTATATTGCTTTCCAGCGTATGCCAAACCATTTCCTGTTTATCTTTGAGTGTTTGTAATTGTGCTCCGGCTTTCCCGGAAACCACACCCTGTTTTATGGTTTCCAGAGTATTCGTAAGTTCTTTTTGTATGTGATTTTGAGCGGATGTTATTTGCTTGCTCAGCTCCTTGGGTTGCAGCCCGATAATTTCCTGAATTTCGCTTTGGGTAAATTGTTCTGCCTGATTGGTTAAATCATTTTGCAGAGACTGCCATTGGGCTATAATGGCTGTATTCGGATTCTGGATCAGTTCTTTTTCCGCTTGCTTTATATAACCTTTCAAGGTGTGCTGAGTCTTTTGCAGGTCCTGTTGTATGGATTGCCATTCCTGTGTGTTTTCCAACATCATTGGTAGGGAACGGTCGCGACCGTTCCCTACAGGTATAATTTTTTCAATATTTTTATACGTCTGTGCCAAGATCTGCTTCTGCGTATCCAACTTCCCAATTTCCTGGTCCAATTTTCCCTGCAGATCTTTTTTTAATATCTTCCATTCAGGGGTAATAAAATCCTTGCCTGCTGCCTGTGCTTTGGCTTCCAAATGTTTCCATTCTTTTTGCACAGGTTCCGGTAATGCGGATAATTTTTTCCCTAAAATCCGCAGGTTGTCATGATATTCCTTAGTCTTTTTCTGCAAACCGAGAAGCCGTGTTTCCCGCATGTCCATTTGCACAAGCTGAGTTTCACTCTCTTGCACACGTGCCAGAGTATTTTCCACAGCTTTGACTTGGGTCACACATCCTCGTAGCTGTGCAAGTTGTGTGGTTTTTTGTATTTTTTGCCGGAGCATATCCGTAGCCTGCTGTTGCACTGCTTGAATTTCTGTCAGCTTGCGATGCATATTCAAGGTCTTTTGCGCGTCGATAAAATATTCAGCTTGATCCTGCGCTATTTGCCGGAACTTCTCTCCTGATTGTTGAAATGTTTCCGGATTAAAACGAAAATCAGGGCAAGGGTAAACCCTGCCCCTACTATTTGTGGGCGGGGAAACCCCGCCCCTACGGTTGATTTTTTCACCGAATGCATTCAAGCGGGCGGCAAACTGGGCTACATCCGTTTTTTTAATTTACTGCGCGCCCTGGTCAGCCAGGTTCTGTATGTGTTTTATTAATTGGCGGCGTTGAGAAGAAAGACGGTAAACAGGGCGGGGGTAAACCCCGCCCCTACGGTTTGGCGATTGGGGAAACCCGCCCGTGTGCATTTTTAATTGTTTTTCTATATCACCGTATTTTTCCAGGTGCTGGATTGCCTCACAGGCAGCCAGACTCTTTTTCAAGACAATACTTTGCTGCGGCAAGGCAGTTTTTAGCGCTATAGCCTGTTTATGTAAATAATGGACATCTTGCAGTGCTTCCCAATTATCAATACCCTGTTTTACTTTCGCAATGCTTTGCTTGGCTGCTTGGTCCATGTCGTGATATTTGGTTTTTAATAATTCTAATTCTTGCGCCTGGTCTTTAAGGGCAGGAGCAAGCCCTGCCCCTACCTGTCTTGAGGTTTTTTTTAGGGCGGGGGTAAACCCCGCCTCTACGGTTGTTTGGCGGGCGGGAGAACCAGTTTGGCGGGCGGGTTTGGAACCCGCCCCTACGATTTGTTTTTTTAATTTTTCGGTTTCCCGGCTCAGACGTTTACGCGAACTTCGCGCGAACATCTCCATCTCTTTGCGTGCCTGACCCTTTTCCAAACCCAGGAGCGCGTATTGAAAATGCTGCGTTTTTTTGTCCACAGCCTCCATGATCACTTGGTCCATGCGGTCTGCTTGCTTTAAGTACACAAAATATTCGTTGCGGAATATTTTGTTTGAGACTTCGCGTTTGGTTTTTTCGGCTTGTGACAAAAAAATCTGCTTGGCCTTTTTATATTCCCCAAACTGCTCTTTTACCTTTTGCTTCACATCACCTATGTGATTATTGGCAAACAAAATATCTGCCTGCGCGCTTAATTTCTCTGTGACAGAATCCATTTTTTGCAAAAGTTCTGCTTGTTTGTCTCTTACTTTTACATCCATTTGTTTCACTTGATCCCGCAATTGCAGCTGGTAGGATTCCAACTGTATTTCCAGCCTGGCTTGGGCTTTATTATCCGCGTACTGCTTGGCAGTATCCAGCCAGTCTTTTCTTTTTTGCTCCATCGCGTCCCAAGCGGCCCGCAAGAAGACTGTGCTGACGAACTTTTCCTGCGTGCGCTTTAATTCCGATTGCTTGGTTACGGCTTTTTGTGTGAATTCCTGCCACTCTTTTTCCAAATCCGGCTGAACTTGTTTGGCATACTCAGCAATTGCATCCAGCTGCTTATTTATTTTCGGACCTTGCACCTGATTGCTCACAGCCAAACTTATTTTCGCCAAATATTTTTGCATATTGGTTTTGGGATCTGTCAAGCCGGCTGAAGAAGCAACCTTTATTTTATATAACTGCGAAGACCCCAGGTTTTGCTGTAACTGCTTCTGCAACTTATGGTTGCTCTTGTTTACGGTTGCGGCCAGCGTGGTGATTTTGGCCAAAGATTTTTGTAGGGGCACGGCGCATCGTGCCCCTACACATGGATCGGCCCCTACGGTTATAATTTCATTAATTTGTTGGCCTGTGGTTTTCATCTCGCGTATACGCGATTTATCCCTATCGCTCAATTGTACGCGCTCCGGGAAATGCAGGATGCGTTCCACTTCATCCCGCACCTCGATTTTCGCGCGATCTATGGCAGCCAGCTTGGTCTTCAGCTCTTTTTTGAAGGTGAAATCATCAATCTTTTTTAAGACAGCCTGGGCGCCTTCCAACAAGTGTTTGCGCTTATCCTTATGCTGATTGAGCTCGCGCATAAAGGGTGAATCCGGCGCCAAATCGCGAACAGCCAATGAGCGGCTGTTGACTTTGGGCAGAGGCCATGCTATGGCATAGGCTATCTTGGCCCACTGCCGGCCCTGATGCGGAACACCCAAAGCCACTACATTCTCAATTGGCGCGCCGTGAGGACGCAATTTCTTCGCTGTCCCTAGATACGAACGGGCTACTAAACCGCCGGTGCCTTTGGCCACCAGATAGGCTTTCAAACCCTGACGTTTGGCTGATTCCATATCCACTATCCCGGCCAATTGTTTGGCCTGCGTCTTGAGCCCTTGTTGGACATCAAATCCAGCATGTTGAGCCAAATTGATAATATCTTTTTTCGGAATACCTTTGGCGCGGAGTTGAGCCAGGGCTTTTTCCACCTGTCTGGCAGAATCAAATATATCCGGCACATAGATGACTAATTGGCGGAATTGGGTCTTGGAATGGGATGCATTATCCTGGCGTAGGGGCACGGCGCGCCGTGCCCCTACAGTTGGAACGAATTGCACGGGAAAAATCAAGAATATGGAAAGAATAATGGATATGAAGCGATTTACGCGCCGGCTGAATGCTCTCATTTTGATTGCATAGGCGCATTTACCCTTACGGGCATCTTCGACAATGCGCCCATGCTACGTCTCCTGTATCCTGTATTTATTGGATATTTATTATGACAGGCTAAAATCAAAATCCTTTCAAAAAAAATGAAAAAAATGAAATATTTTTCAACGCGAGGACCGGAAGGCCGTACACAAAAAAAGCCCTCAGAGTTTCCTCTGAGGGCTTTTGGTTTTTACGAAGAAATTATTTAAAAACCGCGGTCAATGCGATCTGATGGGTCAGGCCCAGATCACCAAAAGAAAGCAGTGCGTAATCAATATGCATCGCAATGCTCTGGCCTACCGGAACCTTGACACCTAATCCAGCGGTTAATCCGGCCATACCACTCAAATCACCGGTATCTTTAATCTTGTAACCCCCGCGGACTGCAATCAGATCATTGTAGCAATACTCAGTCCCAATGTTGGCAGAAGTATAATTCACATCGCCAAACGGCAAGTTGATGTCCAGAAGAATGTTCCAAGTATCTTTCTCAGTAATTTTGAAAGGAACGGAATAGGCCAGACCGGCTTTGGCATTCATGGGCAACGAGGCCTCTCCCAAGGAAGAACCCAGATTCTGGATTGCTAAACCTGCTTGGAAAGCATTGTCTCCCTTGGCTTTCAACTGGAAGATAGCGCCAATGTCCAGCGCTACGGCAGAGTAGGATTCAGTATCAATGTTCTGGCTGATAAATTTCACGGATCCACCCACTGAGAGAAAGGGCATCACAAACTGGCCATACCCAACCGCAAATGAGAATACCATGGGGGTGAATTCGCTGACAATTACCGGTAAACCACTGGAATCAATATCCACTTTGTCCATACTGCCGAAATTCAAGATCATCAGATTAGCGCCAATACCTGCGCCCTCAAAAAGGTTCTGAGCATATGCCAGATATTCCAGTGAGGTGTCTTCCAAATAAATATTGTGCATGAAACTGGCATGGTATCCCTGGATTTGCCCCAAGCCGGCCGGATTCCAATACGTTGCATTGGCATCATCGGCTTTGGCCACAAAGGCTTCACCCATGGCTACCGGACGAGGTCCTAAGCCTATTTTTAATTCAGAACCACCAACTTTTCCAATATCAAAGTTGGTCTGATCTGCAAAGGTAGCTGTCGCAACGAGTCCAATTACGGCTGCTGCGCATACGGACATAAATAGCTTTTTCATTTTGAAACCCCCTGGGCTTTCATTTCCCACTACTTAATATTGGTATCATAAAAACTCAGACCTAGCAAGCTGAAATTACAAACTGAAATTACAAACTCTAGTTTTTTTTGCGGCGCACTGCATCTGCTACTGAGAGGCGGACCAGAGCCTTTTTTATAGAGATTTCCGCAGCATCCATGTCCGGGCCATGCACCCCTTTTTTCATTTGGGCCAAAGCCCTCTCTTTTTCCCGCCGCGCTGCTTCTATATCTATATCATCGGCCAACTCCGCAGTATCCGCCAGAATAATGGTTTTTTCAGGACTTATTTCCGCATAGCCCCCGCCTATGGCATAGATCGTCTCTTCTTCACCTCTCCGGATTTTCAACATACCGGGTTTGAGTGAAAATACCATGGGCACATGCCCGGGCAAAACACCAAAACTGCCTTCTGTCCCAGGACAGACCAGTTCATCCACAGAGTCTGTGAACATGTGCTTTTGCGGCGTCACCAATTCCAATTGAATAGACCTGCTCATTGCTTCCTCACGTTTTACGTTATTTATTAAGCCAATTGCTTGGCCTTGGAAACCACTTCATCAATCTTGCCCACATTGACAAAAGCCTGTTCCGGCAGATTGTCGTGCTTACCTTCCACAATTTCCGTAAATCCCTGAATCGTATCTTTCAAAGCAACATACCGGCCCGGAATCTGGGTAAAATCTTCTGCTACAAAAAAAGGCTGAGACAAGAAGCGCTGTACTTTTCTGGCCCGGGAAACCAGTATCTTATCTATCTCGGATAATTCATCGATTCCCAGAATAGCAATAATATCCTGCAGCTCCCTATAGCGCTGAATGATTTGCTGTACTTTTCGTGCTACCTGATAGTGCTCTTTTCCCACCACATCCGGAGCTAAAATACGGGAACTGGAATCCAAGGGATCTACAGCCGGATAAATTCCTTGCTCCACAATAGCACGCGACAAAACCGTGGTGGCATCCAAATGTGCAAATGCTGTAGCGGGCGCCGGATCAGTCAAATCATCGGCCGGCACATAGATCGCTTGGACCGAGGTAATGGACCCTCGATTGGTGGAGGTAATGCGCTCCTGCAATTCACCCATCTCTGTTGCCAAGGTCGGTTGGTAACCAACCGCGGAAGGCATACGCCCTAAGAGCGCTGAGACCTCAGATCCGGCTTGGGTAAAGCGAAAAATGTTATCAATAAAGAGCAGCACATCCTGACCCTCTTCATCACGAAAATATTCTGCTTGCGCTAAAGCAGTAAGCGCAACACGCATACGCGCTCCCGGAGGTTCGTTCATCTGGCCAAAAACCAAGGCGGTTTTTTCCAATACCCCGGATTCCTTCATTTCCAACCAGAGATCATTACCTTCACGGGTACGTTCTCCCACCCCGCCAAATACGGAAAACCCTCCATGCTCAGTCGCAATATTGCGGATCAATTCCATAATCAATACGGTCTTGCCCACACCGGCGCCGCCAAATAAACCTACTTTACCGCCGCGTGGATAGGGAGCCAACAGATCAATGACTTTGATACCGGTTTCCAACTGACGAGTGGTGGTGTCCTGCTCCGCGAAGCTCGGTTTGGGACGATGAATCGGATAAAACTTATCTGTCTCAATTTTCCCAGCTTCATCCACAGGTTCACCAATCACGTTTATAACCCGGCCCAGAGTAGCCCGTCCGACCGGCACCGTGATCGGACCGGAAAGATCTTTAACTTGCATTCCACGGGTCAATCCGTCTGTGGATGACATGGCCACACAACGGACGGTATTGTCACCTAAGTGTGCTTGCACTTCAATAACGACTGCTAAGGCATGCTCTTCCTCACCTACCCGGTAGGTTCCTTCTACGCGCAGTGCTTGATACAGGGGCGGCAGTTGCCGGACAGGAAATTCCACGTCCACCACAGCGCCAATCACTTGTACTACTTTACCTTCTGCCATTGCAAACATCCTCCTACGCTATACTTTCCCTTCCAACCTATTGTTGTATTTCATAAGTACTTTGAATTTATATCTTGTCATTCCGGCTAAAATCATGCCGGAATGACATATTAATAGAATTTTAGAAACACAATACTATAACCACACTATATAACCAGCAAACTTTTTTTAAAACCTTACGCATTAATCGCCTCTGCGCTCCCAACCAACTCGGATATCTCCCGGGTAATCATGGCCTGGCGGGCACGATTCATTTGCAGGATCAATTCCGAAATCATGTCTCCGGCACTTTCCGTCGCATTGTTCATGGCCTGCATGCGCGCTGCCAATTCCGACGCTTTGGATTCCAACAACATGCGCCAGAGCGAGACCTTGACGTATCTTGGCAATAAATACGCGAATATTTTTTCCGCCGAAGGTTCAAACACAAATTCCCGGAAGCGCGACCCGGCCGAATGGTCTGTTGTCATCTTTGGAATCGGCAGCAATACTCGTTCCACCACTTCTTGCGCAATAGCGGATTTAAAATGATTGTACACCAAGGTCACTTGAGACCAACGACCTGAAGAATACGCATCAATTAATTCCTGCCCAATCAGATCTGCGTGACACCAGGTCAATTCCTGCCAGAAGCCGGCCCATTCCCGATAGGGTTTGATACCTGCGCGCCGGAAAAAATCCAATCCTTTCCGCCCTAAAGCGATCACTTCAGTGTCGCGCCGTGCGGCCGTATCCAGCAAACGGGTACCCATCCGCTGCAAAAGTTGTATATTGAATCCGGCACAGAGGCCCTTGTCCGAGGTCATTACCAACAATCCGGTTTTGGGAGCATCATTCTTACGCAACAAGGGATGCTCTTCGCCTTGAGAATGTGCCGCCACATCACGTATCACATCATTCAGTTTGTTGGCATAGGGCCGCGTTTCCATCAATTGGGTCTGAGCATTACGCAGTCGTGCCGTTGCCACCATTTTCATGGCGCGGGTAATCTGCTGAATATTTTTTACGCTTTTGATACGTTCGCGTACTTGACGTATGCTTGACACGAAAGAAGGTCTCCTTAATTTTTGAAACTACGCTTGAATTCTTTAATGGCTTCCTGCAGCTGCTCTTGCAGTTTGGCTTCAAGCGTACCTTTTTCTTTGATTTTTTCCAACAGTGCGGCATGCGCCTGTTTAATAAACACGAGCAATTCCCTTTCAAAACGGGAGATGTTGGCTGTCTCAATATCGTCCAAAGCGCCGGTGCTGCCTGCCATGAGAATCACTACCTGCTCTTCCACCGGCATGGGTACGTATTGCGGCTGGCGGAGCACTTGCATCATCCGCTCACCCCGGGCCAACTGAGCTTGCGTGGCCTTGTCCAAGTCTGAACCGAATTGCGCAAAAGCTGCCAATTCCCGGTACTGCGACATGTCCAATCTCAGCCGGCCGGCCAGCTGCTTCATGGCTTTGATCTGGGCACTACCACCCACACGAGAGACCGAAAGTCCAACATTAACTGCCGGCCGTTGACCGGAATGGAATAGACCACTTTCTAAGAAAATTTGTCCATCGGTAATGGAAATGACATTGGTCGGAATGTAAGCGGAAATATCACCCGCCTGGGTCTCGATAACCGGTAAGGCAGTTAGGGAACCACCTCCCAATTTGCTATTCAATTTGGATGCGCGCTCCAAGAGGCGGGAGTGCAGATAAAAAACATCACCCGGATATGCTTCACGCCCGGGTGGCCGCCGCAGCAGCAACGACATCTGGCGATAGGCTATCGCGTGTTTGGAAAGATCATCATAAATAATCAGCGCATGCCGGCCATTCATCATAAACGCTTCGGCCATAGCGCATCCGGCATACGGTGCCAAATACAACATAGGTGCCGGTTCGCTGGCTCCGGCAGTAACCACAATAGTCTTGTCCATCACACCCTGATTTTCCAAAGTCTTGACAACTTGGGCGACTGTGGATTGTTTTTGGCCAATCGCGACATAAACACAGAGGACATCAGTGTCTTTCTGGTTGATGATCGTGTCCACCGCCACAGCCGTCTTGCCGGTCTGGCGATCACCGATAATCAGCTCGCGTTGTCCACGTCCAATGGGAACCATGGCATCAATCGCTTTTATTCCGGTTTGCAAGGGTTCTTTGACCGGCTGGCGCTCAACCACACCATGCGCTCGTCTTTCTACCGGACGAGTTACATACCCGGCTGCCAATTCACCCCGGCCGTCCACCGGCTGCCCCAAAGCATTAACCACGCGACCCAACAATTGTTGCCCTACGGGCACTTCCATAATACGACGGGTCCTTTTTACTTTATCGCCCTCTTTAATCAGTGTATAGTCACCCAACAAGACGCAGCCCACATTGTCCCGCTCTAAATTGAGTACCATACCAAATACCTGGTGTGGAAATTCCAGCAGCTCCATGGACATAGCTCCGGTCAAGCCCCAGATCCGGGCAATACCATCTCCGACTTGCAAAACCGTCCCCACTTCCTCAAGTTCGGCCTGATTGGAAAACCCTTCCAGTTGTCGTTTAATGACCTCAGTTACTTCTTCGGGTAAAATTTTCATGTCAGCCTTTCCTTCCGAATCCTTACAGACTTAGTTGTCCGAACGAATTGCCTGGCGCAAACGATCCAGGCGTGCTTGCAAGGTCCCGTCCAAGACCATATCTCCGATCTCGATTCGCGCCCCAGCCTGTAATTCCGGTTTGACGATCTGTTCCAATGAAATCTCTTTTCCATACAATTGGCTAAGCCTTTTTTGTAAACGCTGCATCTGTTTGGCAGACAACGGTATAGCAGTGGTCACACGAGCCGGTTTCCGATTTTGCTCAGCCAGCCATTCACTCTCATAGACTTTGAGAATCTCGCCCAGCAGGGTGCCCCGGCTTTTTTCCATAAGCAATTTCAGAAAAGAGTACATCATGGCTGATACTTGCTCACCCAAAATTTCTTTGATAATCCACAGCTTCTTTTCTGCGGAGAGCGTAGGATTCGCCAGCAACTCCCGACCATCACCTTGGGCAAAATATCCAGCTGCCAAAATCAGGTCCCGCCGGACTTGTTCTGCCAGCTTCTTTTCCTGAGCCAAGGCAAACAGGGCTTTGGCATATTTGGCGGCAATCACATGGCCGGTGTTCATTTTACTTTCTCTACCTGTTCCACTTCCGTGATAAATTCGTCCAATAAATTTTTCTGTATTTGCCGGCCCACCCCCTGGCCCAATACCTTTTCCAAGGCAGCCAGGGAAATTTCCGAAACCTGTTGGCGCAGCCCGTTAATCACTTGTGCGCGTTCCAGTGTCAGATCAGCCCGGGCTTTTTCCAGCTCCCGCTGCGCTTCTTTCCGGGCATCTTGCAGAATCTCTTCTTTGGCATGATTGCCCTTCCGGATGGCCTCGTTAATTTCTTTGCGTGCCTGCTCCTCGATTTCGGACAAGCTCCAATGGTACTCCGCTTCCAGGGACTCTACCACACGCCGGCCATCTTCAGCCCGTTCAATATCACTGGAAATTTTCTTGGTCCGGTCCTGCATCATCTTAGTCAAAGGACCCCAGAAAAATTTCCAGACAATTACCATGGCAATCAAGAACGTCACAACCTGCGTTACTAAAAGCGCCAAATTAATTTCAACCATAATTTTTCCTTCAATATATTTTTGTCTTTTACAGCAAAAAGCTTTCAATGTACGGCTGCACAAAAGCAAAGATGATCACCAGCGAGATCAAGAGTGTATAAATAACCAAGGATTCAATCAGAGCCAAACCAATAATCATCGCGGTCTGGATCTTATTCGTGGCTTCCGGCTGCCGCGAGATCCCTTCAACTGCTTTGCCAATTGCATTTCCTTGTCCAATACCACAACCAAAAGCAGCAATACCCAATCCCAGGGATGCTGCCAATACGGCCGCCACATAAAACCACACCACATTTTCATTGGGAGCGCCGGCAGCGGTAGTTATCACACCCGCCACTTCCTCGCCGGCCAGTGCCGCCTGGGCCAGTGTCAACATCCCTGCCACACTACAACCTATTTTCCCTATCCACTTTTTCACTTTTCTTCCTCCTTGAGCACGATATTTTCTTTTCGTTTCAAACACCAACTAGTGTTCTTCCTGTACTTGAATTGCTCCACCGATATACAGCATGGACAATATCATAAACACAAAGGCCTGCAATACACTGACCAAAATCCCCAGCAATACAATACAGGGACGCAAGACAATCGGCACCACGGACATCAGCTTCAGCATAATTTCACTGGACGGCAAAAACAATACAATTAACAAAGCCAGCACACCGAGAATAATTTCTTTAGCCAAAATATTGCCAAAAAGACGAAATGCCAGGGACAATGGCCTGGCCAATTCACTGATAAACTCGATCACAAACATCAGCGGTTTTAGCCACCAGGGAACCGGTCCGAACCAGTGTTTGACATAACCCCAAAATCCTTTGGTCTTTATACCAAAAAAATGTGTTGAAAAAAAAACGATCAAGGCCAAGCCAACGGTGGTGGACAAACGGCTGGTTCCGGAAAAAAAACCCGGAATCAAGCCCATGAGATTCGAGACCAAAATAAAGAAAAAAAGCATGGTAAAGAGGGGATAAAATTTATTAGCTGCCGGACCAACCATGTCATCTGCCAGTTGACAGATATATCCCAGAATACTTTCCAACACATTCTGGGCCCCTGTTGGCACCGGACGCAGTTTGCGTGTTCCCAGCCAGGAAATCAGAACAATCATACCGACTGCCAAAATGCTCATAATCACACTGGCATCAAAAGGCAGGTGAAACTCTACTGATTCAGCGACTGCACTCATACATCCTCACTTATCACTCAACGCGCGTAGTATGGAAGCCGGCAGTTGAATCAGGGTGTAACCGATAAACACGCCGATAATCTCAACTGCCGGCCATTGTATCGCAAGTACAAACAACATCCCAAGTACTACATAACGAATTAGACTCTGAAAAAAAAAGGACCGCCGGACACTGGGAGCGTCACTGGAAAAAGCACGACGCACCGATAATCCAACCCACACAAAACTAATAAGACCTGCCAGTTCGCCAAAGAAAATACCGGCGGCCCAGGCCGGCAAACCAATTGCCAGTAAAATTACCGGAACCGCAATCCCAACACCTATCAGCCCTTGATCAAAGCCTAATTTCATTATTTTATTTTTAGTCTCCCAATACAGAAATCATTTTAATTAAATTGTAAAAACCGGCAACACTTCCCAAAAGAGCAAACCCCAGAGTAAACCACGGATTTGTGTTTAACCAGTTGTCTATAACCAGCCCAAGTCCAACACCGACGACAATACAGGCGGCAAACATCACTCCTACAGAACTTGCTTGACCAAGTTTCCTGTAGAATTTCGAGTCGGAACCAGACATGGAAATTACCGGTTAAAATCGGTGGGCTTTATGTCCTGAAAAAACTTTTTAAACTCTATTTTTTCTTTTTCATATTTGGATTTGTCCGTAATGCTCGCCTCAACAATGACTTTTTCGGAAACAAAGATAGCGCACTCCGCGCGCAACCCCAAAGCAATAGCATCCGAAGGACGGGCATCAATTTCCCATTCCTCATCACCGCGCGTCAGTGTTATCCGGGCATAAAAAGTATTGTTCTGGATGTTGTAAATCAATATCCGATCTATCTTAACCCCCAGGGTTTCCAGTATGGATTTCATTAAATCATGGGTCATCGGTCGCGGAACATTAATCTTTTCCAAGGCAATAAGAATGGCATCTGCCTCATAAATACCAATCCAGATGGGCAGATACCGTTTTTCATCAGGGTCAGTCAATATGACCACCGGAATTTTCGAATTGGCATCCACGGCCAAACCTTTTACTTTCATCTCAACCATTATAAGTTCCTCCTCTATCGGGAAAGGATTATACCCAAAGCGGGGTATCAGAACAAGAATAAAAAAGGTTACTTCCTGCTCAAATGACCAATCCCTTCCATAATATATATAAGTTTCGGCGTTGAAATTTATTTATTAAACCCTTTTAATCTTCCTGTAAATATTCTATTCATGAAATACTTCTGCCGAAAACCGATATAACTCAGTGCTGGAATCCTCCCATGCTCTAGTCGGCAACCCGGCTTTATGCGTACACAACTCATTTAAAAAACGCTCCAAATCCCAGCCGGTTTCCCGTGCAACTTGCGGAAGAAAAACCCCGCTTTGCGGTCCCCGACGAATCAGCACTCCATCTTGGCCTAAACGAATTTCCTGTATATTTGCTACTGGTTGCAAAGGAGTTAGAATTGATATCTCAATAGCAATATCCTCTACTTCCTCTACTCGCACAGTTGGAAAACGGGAATCCTCGATTCCGGCTGCCACAGCCATATGAATAATAGTATCCGCCAAGGGCCCCGTGCTCTCAATCAAACCAATACAGCCGCGCAGCATTTTACCCTTGGTCAGGGTTACAAACGCGCCACCCGATTCCTGCCAGAACCGGCCGGCGGCTTTTCCCGCTGTCTCCGGCGTGGGCAGTGGTTGCTGCTGAACACCTGCTCTTAAGGAACTTCGAGCCAATTGTAAAAGTGCCTCTTTTTCTCCAGCGGTGAGCGACATGATTCATTCCTCCAGAACATTCAACACTCCAGGAACTTTCCACTACTACTCGCTAGAATCGGTCAAATCCGATTGGGATGAAGGCAGTTACCAAACGCTGAACCTAGTACTGCGTCTCGTAATGCGAATAGAATGGTTTGGCTAACAACTGACCGAGTTTCTGTACCACAGCTTGCATCATCTCATGGTCGGTTTTATCACTATATGGAGATCTGCCATCCACCGTGGTGGTGTACACCGCATATTGGTTTTGTTCTCTTTTGGCCCAAATAATTTTTCCGGTTTCCGTATCAATAAAACGAATGGTAGCCACGCCGGTGGCAATCCGCTGCGGAGACAATGGCGTGGGTTGTACCTCACCGATCGATACTGTGATGCTCCCAGTTACAATCGCACGCACACCCAGCAGGCGGCCCACCTGAATGGCGGATTCCATACTGATATATCCTTGCTTGCTTAATTTTTGTTCCTGCAGCAAAGCATCTATCCTGGAACGTTCCACCATGTCGATCTGCGGGGCTTTTTCTAAAAGAACAACTAACAACTCGTCTGCCATCTGATGGCCTAAGGTGGATAAAAAACTATCGGTCTCAAAAGGCAAAATCGCTATTCGGGAATAATCGGACATATTTGCGCTCGGTTGTACAAGTACACGTTTGCCGCATCCGGCACTGCTACTGACTATAATCACGGCTATTACAATTAACCAAAAACGATACATATATTCCATTCCTTTTCTTTTTTTCTTTTCTGTAGAGACGTAGCATGCTACGTCTCTACGGCGCGTCTCTACTACCACAATCATAATTTTTTCAATTATAAAACGCTGCCAAACCCACGTCAATGAAATAGCGGACAACAAAACTGTTTACAGTTCCAATTCCAATCCATCGTAGGCTAATCGTACAGCACGAGGTAATTGCTTTTCAGTTTCAGCATGTTTAAGTAAATGACACATATGCGTAAGATAAGTCTGCTTCGCGCCAATACGTTTGGCTTCTGTCAGCGCCTGTTCCAGATTAAAATGCGTCTCATGCGGTAGTGGCCGCAAAGCATCCAGCACCAGAACCTTGACTCCGCGTAATAGTTTGTACGAAGCTTCCGGAATACGGGAGACATCCGTACAATAGGCAAAATCCTTAATACGATAACCGTACACTCTCAGTTTTCCATGCCATAAGGGAATCGGCACCACACGTACTTGACCCAAGTGGAAGGGATGTTGCACCGGATGTAAAGCCAAACGCGGCTTGCCGCCTCCTTTTTGTGTATTGCAAAAAACATAATCAAAACGCTGCCGCACCTGCCGCAAAGCAGAGCGTGGACCAAAAATCGGAAAATCCCGGGCTTGACGTTCGGAAAATATCCGCACATCATCTAAACCGGCGATGTGATCTGCATGGGCATGTGTTAGGAGCAGAACATCCAGATTGTCAATCTTGGCTGCCAATAATTGCCGGCGCAATTCCGGTCCGGCATCAATTAAAAAATCCAATCCCTTGGTATGGATGTAGACTGAAGCGCGTGAACGTTTATCTTTGGGGTCTTTGGATCTACAGACAACACAGTGGCATCCAATCACCGGAATACCATGACTTGTTCCGGTACCCAGAAAACGTATTTTCATCTCCTGCCATCCTTCACTCTGAAAAATCAAGCAAACTCATATTTGACAAGCACATAATACTTTCGTAATCTATAGCATAATTATTATCTCTGAGCTATACTTTTTTGCCTATTCATTTTTCATTCCGGCAGGAGAATTTCATAATGCGTCCGTTTTCCAAAATAAATCGTTGGCTACTGATTATTTTATTTCTGACCTTTTCAGCGCCAAGGCTGCAAGCGAAAGAGACCAATTCACCAGATACGATTTGGTCCAATTCTGTTCAGGAATTTTCCGCTCTGCTTTCCTCACCGGTGTACGGTTCTTGGGAAGGTTATTTATTGGCTGCTGTATTTGCCGGTGGTGTGGCGGTCGGCCTGAATAATGACCTGAATTGGTATCACGATGTACAAAACAGTCACAACGACTTGCAAAACAAAGTCATGTTACCAGCCTCGTTATTGGGAGATGGACTCTTTCAGGTGGGAGGATATGCTTTGCTTTCCAAATTCGGAAATAAACAGGATCAAAAAATCGCAGCCATGGCTATTGAGGGACAAATCGTGGTAGGTGTAATTTCCCCATTATTAAAAGCCGTCTTTTCCGCTACCCGTCCCAATGTTGACAATACCCAACGGGACTGGTTTACTCTCCAATTCTCAAACAACAGTTTTCCCTCCGGTCATTCCATGACAGTATTTTGTGCTGCTGCCATTTTGGGTGATGCCTATAGCATCGAATGGATTACCTACCCCTTGGCTGCCCTGGCTGCCTATTCCCGCATTTACAACCAGCGTCACTGGCCGGCAGATACCATTGCCGGTGCCGGCCTGGGTTTACTTATCGGCCACACAGTGCTTGCCTTTCACCAGCAACAAAAGACTGTAGCCGGTGTGCTTTTTTCCGTCCAGCCTGTGCAAAATGGAGGTCAGCTGTGCGTATCCTGGCATTTTTAATCCGCTTCCTTCTCAGTAGCGTACTGACACTCAGCCTGGCTGTTTTGGCACCAGCCGACGATCGCGCTCTGGTTGATTTTGATTTTTCCGGATACCTACAGGGTCGTATCATATGTCACATGTATACCCCTGAGCATGTTTCCGGTTTGTTGAGCACAAGCTTGGAACCCAACCAGGCCGGCGGCGAGAAAGAAACCGCAGCGACCATTAAGCGGATGAAATTCAAATTAACCACACCCTTATTCAACTCAGCCTGGACCCTAATTGCCAGTGGGGGTGTGAAAGCCAAGAATGCCTATCTTGAAGACACTTATATTCGCTATTCTCCACAAAATAACATTACCTGGCAGGCCGGCATATGTCGGGTTCCTTTTGGTCTGGAACCACAGACCTCTTCCGGTAAATTGGATACTTTGGAACGCGCCCTGATGTATGAATATGGTAATTTCGGCTGGATTGGTCGGCTGGGTATGGGCATAATGGCAGAACGATCTGTTGGTCTGCGTATGGATGTGTGTTGGCCACAAATATTTGCAAGCATTACTCCGGGGATCAGCGCAGCTATTATGTCCGGCAATGGCAAAAATACCAAATCAGATCTGCCGGCACAAGGATTTATGCGTCTGACCGCCTCCAGTACTCTTCAGGAGGAGGAGTTGCAGCACACCATGGCCATCGGAGTTTCCGGCACTTATGGTCAAAATCACTTTTCCACCTCACGCTGGGACTACCTGCCCATTGGCAGCCAAGGCAATCTTTTTACAGATCCGGACTCTATGCTCTCAATGGACGAATGGAATGAATACGAAATGGTAATTACCTTGGGCGCTGATGGCTTGTTGCGAATCAACGAATTAACAATCACAGCCGAATATGCCAGCCGCGAGTTTAGCGGCTATCGTTCCACCGGCTATTATGTCACTGGCATTCTCGAATTAAAAAAACACCTCCTGGTCGACCTGTATCTAGTAGGCCGCTGGGAAGAGGCCAAACAAGGTTATGCTGATGGCGCGCACCTGCCTGATCAACCCTACCAAGCAGCTACACTTGGCATAACCTGGCAATTAACAAAAACGTGGAAAGTACAGATTAATTATTTGGCTATTTATCTGGAATTAATCCCGCACGCATTTCCAGGCTCAGATATTCTATTGGGACAGGTCCAGGTGGATTTCTAAATGACCATTTGGTAAGGAACGGTCGCAACCGAAGAGAATCCTATTCGTAGGGAACGGTCGCAACCGAAGGGAATCCCATTAGTAGGGAACGGTCGCGACCGTTCCCTACATGTTAATTATTTCTGCAACGGAAATTTCAGGATTAAGACTTCGCTCTTTTCCGTTTCATTACCGTCCAAATCCACAGCCGAAACAGCATACTGCCAAGTACCGCGACTGACTTTTCTAAACAACAGCATGTTCTTGGCTTGCGGCTTGTCACTTATTTTTTTCAGTTCGCCTTTCCTTCCTTTGGCACGATAGAGATAGTATTTACGCGTTACCGGAGAATTATCCACCCAGTATACCAAAGCGCCTTTCCCCACTTTATAATACTGAGGTTTGGGGACCGGTAATTTGGAAGCTGCCATCTGCCCATTGATTACTTCGCTAAACGCTTTGACTTCTGCCTGAACCTTGGCTAAATCTTCCTGGGCATGTTTACTTTCTTCAACCTGCTTTTCCAGAGTTTGTATTTTGTCCTTCATTTGGTTTGCCTGCAAAACGCCGAACCAGTAATAACCAGCGCCCCCGCCAAGCGCCAGACCCAGGACTAAGGCCAAGATCGCCAACAATGGACTGCCACCTTTACGCGGCGGAAGTTCACTGGCAATTTCAGCATTGCTCACTGGGGTTTCCTCAAACTCGGTGCCGGAATCCGGCTTAGAATACATTTCTGATGGCATATCTTGACTCATAGGCATTTCTCCTTCTACTGGTTCATTTTGCAATTCAGTCCATAAGGAGGGAGAGGATTCAGGCGCGGGTTCCTCTTCCGTACGTTTTGCATAAGATATTTCCTCTCGGGAATCGGATTCTCCCGGGGTCACATCTTCCCTGGACACACTTTCTTCACTTTCTGTTATTTCCTCACTGGATTTAGATTCTGCTGCCGCAGTTTCTTCGTCCGGAGTTAGAGTTTCAGCGGTTTCTTTATACTGTGCTTCTTGCGAAGAGGTATCATCCAGTGCTAAAGGAATAGCATTAGGCTCTTCCATGATCGCTACCGGTTCTGCGCCGGTCCGGCGATCAACCACATCATGTTCTATTAACTCATCAGGAAGTTCCAGAATATCATCCAAACCGGAAAATCCAGAAACATCAATACTCGGTTTATCCGTGCTTGTAGTTTCTGTTGCGGACGGTTCCGGAGTGCTAGCTATATCGGGCAATTCAAAAGATTTGGTTTCCACTTCCGAGGGCGACTCAACTCCGAGTACCTGCAATTCCGCAGTTGTAGGCATCTCTACCCCAAATGACGGTACAGGTGTTTCCGGTTCCATTTCTCCGATTTCCTGCCGACCATCATCTTCAAAAGCAGTTTCATCATCATTAAACGGTTCTGATTCTGCCGGCAATGGCATCTCAGTTGTTTCCGCAGCAGCTCCCGCAGGTTCAACAGTCGGAGGAATATCGATTGGTGTGGGTGTTTCCACTTCCGGTTCTTCTGTGTAGGCAGGCGCAAACAGATTTTCAGCCATATAATCATCAGGAATATTAATTGCTGATAAATTAATTTTTAAATTTTTAGCCTTAATATTTCTTTTTCGTTTGGTTTTATCTTTGTCAGCAACCACTTTTTTTCTGGGCCGACCCCGTTTTTTTGCTTTCTTCTCAACCACCTTCTTAACTTTTTTCTTTCTTTCACGGCGCTTTTTCGGTTTTTCTTCTGTGGTTTCTGAGGCAGAAGCATCTGCGGCTGTGCTCTCGCCAGTGAGTGACGGAACTTCCGGTGTTGAAAGCACTTCATAATTCCAAGCCTCGCCAGTGGTTGCGGCTGGTTTAGTCTCTTCACTCGCTATGCTTTCTGCGGGTGTTTCCGAAACTATTGGCTTATCCGGTTTAGAGGACATCACCGGTTCTTCTGACTCACTGGTACTGGTATCAAATCCAGGTATAACCGGTTCATCCGCATCTTCAGGAATAGCCTCTCCTTCAGTAACAACCGACGGCTCTTCTTCAAGTATTTTCCTCGGATTAAATTCTTCAGCCTTAGGTATTTCTTCCGCTGCGCCGGGCGGTTCACTCTCTGCCATTACCGGTGGTTCTTCTTCCAATACTTTGCTCGGATCAAACTCAGCAGCAGGCGGCGGCTCGTTCGACAATTTCGCGGTTTCGCTGTCTGGTATGACAGGCGGTTCTTCGACCGGCATTTCCGGCGTTTTGCTATCCGGCATAACAGGAGTCGTTTCTATTAGCATATCCTCGGTTGTATCTGCTTCTTTTGCTTCTGAAGCAGGATACATAGGCAGTGGCGCTGTGTCCCAGTTTGACTCCATTTCTGAAGGCAATTCTGAGATAATCTGATCCACTTCACTGGTTGCTGCTTCTTCAGCAGGAGGCAA
>JAGLMY010000182.1 GCA_023139775.1 bacterium | reverse complement strand
GAGGCTGCCATACCCTTGGCTTTATTGGATAAATATTTATAAATATCATTAAACGCTGATTGGATATTTTCCGGCATGGCATATATTTGTGTCATGCCATCCATCATAACTTTGGTTTCCGCGACTTGTTCTAAGGTAGGATTATCAATATCATAACCGCGTTCCCAAAAAACGGCTCCCATAAATCCATCAATATGCGAGAAGAGACCTTCAGCATCCTGCTTCAGGCCCACATCAGAATCGCCTTCAGTCTGATTGATGCTGCTAATTAATACATATGTAGAGACAATGCCATCTTTGACTTCAACCGGTGTTAATTCTGACTTCGCCAGAATTGCTTGAAGCCGGTCTACATATTCTCGCATCCAACACCCTCCGTAGGAAATACAACCACTCTTATCTTATTACATCCCCCTTTTTCATGCAACATTTGATTGCAAATTCAAAACAAATTCCAGCCACTGATGCACACGGATATACACGGATAAAATCCAAATAACCGGAATGATGAAAAAGCCCCTAATAAAAATACCACAGGCTCACCCCTGTGGTATTTTCGTCCTGCTTGTCCTCGTTTTTCAAGAGAACTATTCGCCTGCTGCGTAGCGTCCTAGTGTCGTGTCTCACAAGTACTTGGAATTTATATTTTGTCATTCCGGCATGCTTTCAGCCGGAATCCATGAATTTATCAGTAAAAAAAACAATACTTTTCTGGTCCCCGGTTTTCACCGGGGTGACGAACAATACCTAAAAGAAACTAACTGCTCAAGCTCCTAGGGAAAAATAATTTCAATCTGCTTATCACTTAATTTGGTTATTTTCAAATTTGTATTATAATGAATACCCACACCTTTCAACAGTCCAACTGCAAAATCAATCAGACCACGATTGGAGGTATAATCAAAAATTAGAGTCTTATCATCCTTCCAAGCATAACTAAATTTGGGTGGATGGGCGTTCTCCAGATTCGAAGTCATGGCTTCATGCACTTTATCCATACTTAGAATAAAATCTCTGGCATTATCAGTATTTTTATAAAATGAGGAATAATATTTTTGCGAGTAGACATTGACCCAGTAGTCACCAAATGCATCTGCTGCTTGCTGTAAAGTAATCCCCAGAACATCGCAAGTGGCTTGCACTGCTTCTATTACTTTTGCATCCGGTACATCCGATATGGGTAAAATCACTCTTGGCATACCCTCCACTTTGGCTGCAACGGCTCGCCATTTATCCACACCAAATTTTTCTTCCACTAATTCCTTTAAACATCTCAAAATTGTGCCCTTCATGCCTTTACCCCCATCCCTCACAGATTAAATACGCGTTGTAATGCTCGGAAAAAGAATACTCCTAAAATTTACTAAATGCAATAAAATTTGTTTTATTATTATTGCATTATTAATATTTATTTTTAATTACTGTTGGCTTTCTTAGCTCTGCAAAAATAACCAACATAATGATTTTTATTTCCACAATATGCTTTTTTCTATATAATAACTGCATTATGAAAAATAAATTTATACAATATATATATATCATCGCCGGCTGGTTTTCCTTAAGTGTGGGTATTATAGGTGTCTTCTTGCCCATCCTGCCCACCACACCTTTCATCTTATTAGCTGCCTTTTGCTTTTCACGGGGATCTGTAAAATACCACCGTTGGCTACGCCAACATCGCTATTTTGGAAAAGCAGTGCGAGATTGGGAAACCTACCGAGGAATGCGTATACCTGCCAAGGTAATGGCTACTGCCCTCCTCTCAATTCTATTCTCAATATCTCTGATTTTCCTGGGTTTGCCGGGTTGGATAAAAATTAGTTTACTTATCATTGCTCTAGCTGTGCTTATTTATATTTGGAGTTTACCTACTCCACCTACAAAAAATGATAGTACCACAATCCTACAAAAGAACCGGGTGGCCTAGAGCGGTCACCCTACGTCTATTACAGTATACTCATGCGCGGATCTTCTTCGCCTACAAAATCTACTGGTATTTTCTTGAAAATCTTGCTATCATTTTTTTTTTGCCGGCTTATGATTTCCTCCTGGTGGGGTGTGTTTTTTAGTCACCACTTAGTCTATGCCGGCTTTTTTAAAAATTTAAATCCAAAATCGCGAACTTTAATTTACACTGCTGCCGGCAGAAAAAAAATACATTTCGTCAAACAGGAGAATTGTATATGCCCTCCAATAGCGCGAGTAGTAAAAAACCCAAGAAACCCCGGACTCAAAAAACACCCTTGCCGGAAAACGAATCCAACACGCCGAAAATAATTGCAGCCAAACCAATCATGAACAAGCCAAACGCAATTTCGAAAAAATCCATAACTAAAATTCTGGTTCTGGCAGGAATTGCTTTTCTGGCTCTGGTTCTCGGATTTCAAATGACCGTCATGATTAAAGCCATGACAGACAAACAATATGCGTTGGTTTTGGAAACCACCTACGGCACGCGAGAGGACCGAAGCAGTAAGGAATTTTTTAACGGATCCCGGGTCCTACGAACGGATGGGATGAATCGTCTTTATTTAGTGGATCCGGATCTTAAAAAAATATTGGTTTGGGACACAAACGAGAAGACCCTTGTTATGTCCATTGATCATGCCAGGGTGGAAGAAAAAGCATATAATCCTGGCGATGTAGCAGGCGATCAACAAGGGCATATTTATGTTTTGGACAATGGCAAAAACCAGATCATCAGATTATCCGCTGAGGGCAAACGTGAACATCACTGGCCGGCGCTTCATTATCGCAGTATTGCCATGCTCCCCAACGGAACCCTGGCTGCCCTGGATGCCGGAAAACACCAAGTCGTTATTTCGGATATGAATGGCAAAGAATTAAGACGGTTTGGCAAGAAAGGTGAAAAGAAGGGACAGTTTGTTGGGCCGCTGCGATTGACCACAGATGCGCAGAGCCGAATTATTGTGCTGGACGCCAAATTAAAACGCGTACAAATATTCAGTGTCAAAGGAAAATTACTATACGTTTGGCCAATTGACTTTACTCCTTTAAACATTACTCCGATTGAAGTGTATGGTGATCAAATTGTAAGTGTTGACTATAGGAATAATAAAATTTGCTTCTATTCGTATAAAGGCAAGTTAAAGAAAACCGTGGCACGACTATATCCCGGAACATTTACAGTAGATAGTAAGCAACGGATTTATATGCCCTATGCGAAAGGACTAGGCAGTTATGTGCTGAAAGAGCAATAGGGACGCTTAGATTAATAGCCTTCAACAGCATTGATGTATTTAGAATTTTTATACATGCGGAAAGTAAAATCACGCAAATAGCATTTCACTACTTCGTGTTGCGAA
>JAGLMY010000181.1 GCA_023139775.1 bacterium | reverse complement strand
CACGCCCCTGCACGAGGGGCGACCCAGCGGGTAGGCTGGCCGCATCTGAGCAGTAACGTTTCAATCCACGCCCCTGCACGAGGGGCGACTGTAGCACCTGAAAAGCTGTGCTACACAAGCACAAAACAACCGTGCTCCGCGAAAGCTCTTCTGAATACTACCTTCTAAATTTAACATCTTTTTGTGTGCTTCATAATTCCTTTTAAACCATCGTTTTTCAACATCCGCGAATGTTCCTGGTTTTTCTTGATCGCTTTGGGTCCGCGTTTATTTTTTTACCCCATTAGATACTGTTTGATTATTTCCTAAATCACCAAAGGTCCTTCCGGATCATAAGATGTTTCCATACCTACCCATTCTACCCTTTTCTTCCAGTTTTTTCCTAAATAATAAAACCTGAGGCTGTCCTGTTCTTTATTCATGACAGAGAGTAATTTGTTTTTCATAACTGTCCATTGTTCAGGATCAACCAGGCATTCGAATACGGATTTTTGTACCCGCTGGCCTCTGTTTTTGCAAATCTTGGCAATGCGTCTCAGTCTTCTTCTACTTTCCGCTGTTTCTGTATTTACATCATAAGTAATTAGAACCAGCATTTTATCCCCTCCAGAAAAAAGGCGGATAACCGTCAATATCGCCACGAATATAACGAGCCATTAATAGTGCCTGTATAAAAGGCAGATGACCAATGCTGACTTTTTCTTTTAAAAAAGGATGCATGATCTCTTCCTGTTTTCTTTTTTGATATGCAACCAGCACTTCTTTCCTGGTTGCGTCATCCATGGTCACTGCTCCGGTCTCAGATTGTTCAAACCCTTTAGGCTTTACCTGCTGCCTGTTTATCAAGGTTAGCACTAAACGATCGGCCAAATAGGCTCTGAATTCTTCCATAATATCAAGTGCTAAAGACGGTCTGCCGGGCCTTTCGGCATGCAAAAACCCTACCGCTGGATCAAGACCAACAGTCTCAAGCGCTGATACAACATCATGCGCTAAAAGCGTATAAACAAATGAGAGCAGGGCATTGACATTATCCATCGGCGGTCTTCGGCTTCTCTTATTAAAATAAAAGCTTTCTTTGTGTGAACGGATCATAAGATCGATAACACTAAAATACGTCTGCGCTGCTTCGCCTTCCTTGCCGCGCATTTTATCAAGATTGTCTGCCTGTTTTAAGGTGTGATTAATTCTACTTAAACAATCATTAACACTATTAAACCTTTTGTAATTATTTACTTCCTGTTCGTTCTCCCTGGCTGCCCGTATGAGTACTTGACGACTGTTCAGTATCTTGGCAGTTAAAATGGTCCTGGCAATTTTAATGGTTAATGCCTTGTCATCCGCTTTTCGGTATTGTTCTCGTCTTAAAAGCACATTGCCTGAAACCGGACCATGCACACGTGCCAGAAACTTGCCGTTTTCCGTCAAAAATACCAGGCTCACCTTCCCTTTACCGCACATATCCATTACAGGTGAACTGCATGCTACATTACCAAAGCAAACAATACCTGCCAGATTATGAATAGGCACTTGAATCTTTTTTTCCTGTTCCACTTTAATGATAACCGTATCACCTTCACGGCAAAGATACGCCCCCTGGGTTGTTACAAACAATGTATTTAGAAGTCGTTTCATATCAGCACCCTATTCTTCTGTCATCAATTCCAGATATTTTTCAACTTGATGACTTTTTTTACCGGTCACTTTTGGTAAGCACTGGTCAAAAAGGGAACAACTCTCACACTCTTTTTTATACACAGCTTCAGGTGTTATTCCGGCCTGAGCCATGTAATGCAGCTTTTCACAAAGCTTTTCAGTCTCTTGTCTTAATGTTTCAGTGAATTCTATTTCCTGACGTCGCCTAGGTTTACCGTAATAGATAGCGCCTCGTTCAATAGTTGTTTCCAGCATTTCTTCCAGACATAAGGCTTGCGCGCAAAGCTGCACTTCATCACAAATATCCGGTTTCGGCTTGCCATGCTTGTACTCAACCGGATAAGGCTTCCAGGTCTGCTGATCTCTTCGGTGAAATTCCACCACATCAGCCATACCTGAGAGCCCTAATCTGAAACTATGCAATCGCAGTCCCCTGACAATCCGTACATCTCTTCGCGACTCATCCTCACCGTCATGCGCCCGGTCATGCATGACCCGTCCCTCGGCAGTCAGTACATTCTCACGCCAACAGCCCTCCAGATGGATCAATGCCCACTGACGCGGGCAATAAGCCAGGTGCTGGAGGGCTGAGAGCTGTTGGAAATCGGATTCGGGGTACATTTATTTAATTTTCTTCCGTGATTCCGGTTCATTCAGATAATTATGTTTGGAAACAATTTTTCTTTTTAATTTCTTTTCCAGGGCCTTACGAGCGCCACCGGCTATTTTCCCTCCTGCTTTGGAATCTGATTTAAGTTTTTTCAGCCCCCGGGACTTTTCATTCCGATGAATTTCAGTGGTTGCCCGTTCTCCCAGCATAGTAAAAATCAACTCAAAATCATCCATATGGTCCCGCAAGTTTTCTCGTTTTAGTCCTTTGAGTTTTTTGTATTCAGATGGAACAATGCCAAACGCAGCCTTTGATATTTCCGCGGTTAGAATCTTATAGTCTTTTTCTTCTTTGGCACCGCGATTCTGCCATTCATCGGTTAATTCTTCCCGAATAGCAATACCACGCATGCGTTTCTCTATCCAGTCATTGGAATACCCTTTTGCTTTATATAAAGCCCTGGTTCTTTTTGAACTTAATTCAGGATTTTCTATCTCTTGAATGCGTTCATAACCAACCTTGGCTAGCCAGCGTTTGAATGGCTCCGCCTTGGGTGATGGGACAGACTGGATAATGCGGAACATTCCTTCTGTGTTAGCGCAGTCAGTTTCGTATTTTTTCCCGTCAGAAGCCTCTAATTTCAGTTGTCTACAAATTGTAGACAACTGAAATCCGTCATCGTTTTTTACTCGGGCTTTCATTGCGTTCCAATAAATACGGGGTTTGTTGCTAGCTGTTAGAACCTCTACCACATCCACTACCGAAAACCACCACTCATTGTTGTGCAACGTCCTTCTGACTTTCTTACCCTTAAATACCGCGATACCTGTTGACATCTTTTTTTTCTCCTTGTGTAGAATAATTGCTCTACACAGTTAGACAGGATTTTTCATGTTTCCTTGCAAACTATTTTTATTAATAGCATAATTTTTTCTTTTCATTTAACCTTAAAACACCACTATATCAATGGACCACAGATCTCTATTGCTACGCATACAATCATACAATCCCCAATCACGCCAACAGTCCTCCAGATGAATCAATTCCTACTGTCGCAGGCAATAAGCCAGGTGCTGGAAATCGGATTCGGGGTACATATTTATATTCAATTAATTCCGCTCAATATCAACATTTATTGGATTAAATATTTTCGGCTCTAACCCATCAAGTTTTTTCAATTTTATTGAATACTCTTCAATCTTTTTTGGTTCGGATACTCCTTCTTTGGGATTAACATCTAAAGACCTGTGAACCACAGCCGAAGAATACTGTCCATGCTTGACATTATGTTGCCACCATATAACCGCCACTACTTCCATACTACCTTCGGGGCGTGCTGAAGAAGCATCATTATCAAATAGATGTTCTATTGCTTGTTTTATAGCATTTGCATCATCATCACTAAATCCTGTTTTTGAAGCAAGCTGAGGATTTATTGCACCATAAGTAACATACACCCCATGATCAACCCGATGTTTCATACCCATTGTGTCTGAAGCTTTTTTCTTCCCATCCCCTTCACCACTTACACTTTTTGTGATTTGAATGCTGGAAACACTTACTGGTGTCACGCTAAATGCAGAGTGAATAGAAATAGGCCCTCGTATACCAATTGAAACACCAGAATCATCATTCTTGCCTTTATAAGCAAAAACTTGCCCAAAAGATCTAACATCAATCCATTTTTTACAAACTTCTTCTCTATAAGCTTTTTGATCACTTGGTTTGCTTTTAATCTCTCCTTCTGCTCTTACACGCAAGCTTGGATAATCATCTCCATCCTTTCTGTTATCATCCGATTGAACAAAAATATCATAGTCATTTTCCATCAAACGATTTCTTATTTTCCGCTTAATACAAACATCTGATAATTCACCCAGACCATCATAATTTGTACGCGGCCGATTCCCGTTTAAAGGATCACCGTTCGGATTTGCACCTTTAACCCCCAATATTACTGCAAAATCAATTTTGTTTTTTAATGTTTCCATAATTATTTATCCCCCTCGTTGTTTGATTGTTCTTGTTCAGGTTCATCACTTTTTCCACTATCACGAATTGCTGTACGCTGACAATGATATCCTAATAAAAATTCACCACTTAATGACTTATCACTTGTATAATCCTCAGGAGTTTCAAACATGTTGTGCACCACATCCATTATTCCTAACCGTTTTTGTGCTTTTCCGCCCAATCTGGCTTTATATGGAGCAAGAGAGAGTTCTATTGTTTTCCAGGTAGTAAATGGTCTTTCAGCAAACCTCTGCATAAACCTCGCAGCATTTGTTTGCCGGTTCTCATGTGCTTCACTTAATGCCCAATGTTCTAAGCTGTCGGCTAAAGCCAACAGCCTTCCATATAAATAGTCCCGTGTCTTTCGGTTTTCATCTAACGCCATGCTATATTCCTCCTTTTCATTTAGCTGTCTATAAAGTGCACAAGCAATACTTAAAGTCTTGTTCCATTCCCAATTTTCCATACCAACTCGATTACATGCCCGTCGAACTGCTGAAACAACGATATCCCTGGGAATTTGCTGTCCATCAATGATGCAAGGTAACAGTCGTTCAACCGTTGTTTTTCTAAGTTTATCGTCCACCTTACTACCATACGCCGCTTGAGCAATATCATACGGTGCAGGTGCTCCGATAAAATAAATTCGTTTTTTATCTTTTTTTTCTCCTATAGAGTGGTAAGCGTGAATCCAGGAACATGTTGTCTGCCATTGTTCAATTTTTCTTAGCAAATCTGAACTTGTTAATTCCCGATAATATGTAATAGCCATACGGCCCTGTGTTGCTGAACCAAGTCCCATAACAACAATTCCACTCGTATCACCCAATAAAGTTTTATAGCCTGCCATTTTTCGGTTAAATTTGAGGGCAATATTTTGAGCTGTCGCTACAACTCCTGGTTCATCACTCATCAACTCATCTTCTCCGAGAACAGAAGTTTTATCAGCAAGCGGATCAGGAACCGGCTCGCCTGATGTCGCCCATGCAACAACTGCCTGATCCCCATTACGATACCCTTGACGGCTTATAAGCCAGCGAAGAGCACTGTGGGCTTTTTGGGTTATCTCAAATCCTACTCCACACGCCTGTTTTGCGTCTTTAAAACGTCCTCTGAAAGTAAATCCTGACATATCGTTTGATGATATCAATTTTGCCTTGTCTCCGTCGTGTCTAAGTTTGGCAGGCTGAATATCTGCAACATTCATTTCTTTTCCACTAACATAGCATAGTGTTTTTTCTTTTTTTGTGTTGATGTAATACTCACCCCAGCTTTTCCATAACGTTTTGTCTTTCCATATTTTCGAGCACGGATCATTCGGAGTTTCAACTTCCCATCGAACAAATGCTTCTGATTGTTCATTTAACACAGTAAATATTTCCGGATCATCCTTATTTAATTTTTTAGGTTTTTTCTTAAGTTTTCCGTTGTCATCGTTGATTAAAATACTTTGGCTAATCAAATCTTCAATAACTCGCCCTTTTGTTATATATTTCAATATAGCTTGGGCTTTAGAATGAGTGAAGTGTGATGCACACCATTTTTCAAGAAGTTCCTTATATTTTTCAAAATATGTATTTTTACTGCCCCCAAATTCCAAATAGTCTTTTGCCACATATTGCAGCTTATCACTCAAAGGATGAGGGGCCTCTCCGCTTGTCCTGCCACCCGATGTTTCAGTACAAGGAATAATCGTTCTTGCATCATTTTTAGGGACCACCCTTGCTCTTTGAAAAATCCCTTGCTGGTTAATAACAACCTCAACTTGCGCTTTATTTGTTGTATGACAAATTGGAAGAAGTGGGACTTCTTTATCAGAAACAACCTCGCCAATCGCAGATTGGCAATTCTCGTATGTTTCATATAGTTTTTGTATCCAGCTCATTTTACCACCCCTTCATACCCCTCAAGTATTCCATCTTCTTCCAACCCATTTGATTCTGGTCGATTCGCATTCATATTTCTTACTACCTTCCCTATTGAGCACTCTTCTGGTCGGATAAAATCAACCTTTCCATTTACCATCTTAGGTCGCCAAAACCGTGCTTGAAATTCGTTTTTTCCAAGCTCATCCGGATAATCAAATCCGTGAAACATCAGATCAAAGGACAATTCACCATAATCATCATATTCACCTTCTGCCTCTCCAAACTTGCATGGCTCAACGTACCCTTGACATTCCCGCGCACCAAGAAAGACATCCCGTCGCCCGCCTCTTTCAATCATGCGTTTAGCTACAAAGAAATGTTTATTCTCGTTTCTGTCTTCCTTCATATCTTCACGATGCTCATTCCATTCAAAATGCGCCTGAACTTGATACTCAACATCAGAAAGGTATGTATATATCGCCAGAGAATTACCCCCGCTATAATCAATTGGTTTTGCGCTTCGTGTCTGCGTCCGTATGCGTTTCATCACCCTCATTTTGTCAATAATCCAGATTATAGTCGGTTTCCAATAAACTGAACTTAATACACCCTTTAATGCTTCATATGTTGGAATGTGATATGAACATTTTTCTCCTCCCAGTTTGGTTAAAGGATCAGTAAAAAGTGCATATTTCCCAGAAACCTTAAATTCAACTTTATTTTCTTTTTCCATATACTCTCCTTTCGTTTACGCGTTATAAAACCCCATCTCTTTTACAGCTTCTTCATTTAACCCGAATTCATCACTGTAATATCGTTCATCAAGACACAATATTCCTGATTCTTCCTGCGCCTCGTATATTGCTCCTTGATCTTCCAATTTCTTAAGAATATTGGGAAAAACATTAACTGAATATCTTTGTGCCCGCTTAATCAATTTATATTGTTTCTTTATTTCCATTACAGAACATAGTTTGTTAATGATTTCCTTACCTTCCCCATACGGCACTACTACACCTCTGGCTGCTGAAGTTATTGCTGCAAATGACTTGGAGGCCGACATAAAAGCTTGTTTCAAAGATATTCCGGGGTTTTTATTATTAATACGCTGATATTCATTTATAGACTTCGTATTTATTGATAATAGATTGTAGAGATTATCTTCTCGACCTACTGCAGATTGGCATCCAACCGGATAATTCATTTCATCTTTTCTTTCATAGAAATAATATCGATAATACTGTTCCATAACTTCCGGACTTAGCAGATCATTGTTGAAATAATCCGGATCATTTCGAAATTCATCTAGTATTCGCTCCGTTTTTTCTTTACCTAATTTTATATCCTTAAGCATATCAAGATTTTCTTCAGCAGGATTTACTATGTAAACTGCTCCACGTTCAGGATAAAGTTCATTATGGCGATTACAACGACCTGCTGCTTGTACAATAGAGTCAAAACCTGCTATGTAGCGAATTACTGATCCAAACGAAATATCCACACCTGCCTCAATTAACTGTGTGCTGATACAAATAACCGGCTTCTTTTCTAATAACATTGCATCTATTTTATTGAATTCTACCGTACGATGAGTGGGACACATATTCGTGCTCAAATGAAATGACTCTACGCCTCTTAATCCCTTGCATTGTCGATATATTTCTTGCGCTGTTTTTTTTGTATTCACAACCACCAGGACGCTGCCCAATTTTTTAACTTGTTCCTCTGCTAGCACTTTAATTTCTTCATTTGTCCAGCCGCCTGATTTTATATTATTAAATACTTCAACACGCTTGAGTTCATCAAATAATCGCCTTGGGTCAGCTACTATTTGTTGTTCCATGGTTATAGATAACGCCCTTGATGGAGGATCAATTTTATCCAAAAGAGGTTGAGTCGCTGTACAAAGTACAACTGTTGAATCACAGTTATTAACTAAAAATGTGATCGCTGTATTAAACATCTGGACACATTTTATTGGCAATGTCTGTATCTCATCAAATATAATCACGGCGTTAGCAAGCTGATGCATTCTACGCGCTCCGCGGGTGCCTGAACCAAATAGAGCTTCCAAGACCTGCACATTAGTAGTAAAAACAACTGGAGCATCCCAATTTTCAGATAAGGCTTTCTGTCTTGCTGTCTGTTTCTCAGGCATAAGATTTGAGTGGTGTTCAAGAACTATGCGACCTGAGTATCTCCCCTTATTATCTTTATCTTCTATTATGTTTCTTATTTCTTCAGCATTTTGGTCAATAATTGTGGTATAGGGCAAAATATAAATAACTCTTTCCATCTTATACTTTTTCGCGTGGTGCAGAGCAAATCTCAAACTAGCGAACGTTTTCCCACCACCAGTTGGAACCGTTAATTGAAACAATCCTTTTGGTTTATTAGAAAAATCAAAACAAGCTTGTGATATTCGTCCACGTATTTGATTAATTCCTTCTTGATTAAAACCCGTTAGCTTTTTTTCTAATTTTTCAATCAATATTGACCAATTTTTATATTCACCATAATTCCTTAACTCTTTATACGCTGGCTCTTCAAAATCAGCAGTACTTAACCTATCCGCATCGATCAGACAGCTAAATAAAAACCTCAACATCAAACCGCATTTGAAAGAACATGTTTGTGAAGAATCACCTGTACTTCTCAGCTTCTCAAATCTGGCAATAAGCTCAAGTGAGAATTCTTTTGATTGCAAGCGGTTACTTATACTCCTTTTTATTTCAACGCTCATTTTTCCTATTACTTCATCAACATGACTCCTTTCTTCTATTTTATTCATTCTCTTCGAATAAGCATCTGTCCCCTCTGGAGAAATACAGTCTATCAACCCCGAATGATGCGAGGCTAAACACATAGATAATACTTGGGCTGCAAATAAGGACTCTTTTCCATTTCCAGCAAGTTCTTTATATATAAACTGTGCACCAGCAGTGGAATGATCGACTTTTCCTCTCATTCTATCGGCATCAACATAATCATCCTCATCGGGATCAATAAGTCCCACTGCTGATTCAATATATTTTTTAAATTCCTGACTTGCCTTTCCTATATCATGTAAAAAGCCAATCACTTCACCTTGCTCTCTCAGTCCAATTTTAGATGCAAACTCACCTGTTAATTTTGCTACTTCTTTAAGATGAGCTTCCAAACTTTGTATTACCCCATCCTTTTCTCGAAGATGTGCAATATAATCATTTCCTGTAAACATCTTTAAGTTTCCTTTTCATAGACTCGGCCATTATTCACTAACATTCTTCTCACCTCATCAACCTGTAAATGTTTCCCTTTCATATGAATTACAGCGTGGCAATTCGGGCACACGGGGACAATATCTTTTATTGGATCAAGTTTATATTTTTCACCAATTTGGCTTATAGGTTTCAAATGATGGACATGAATGACACCTTTTGCCTTTGGGCCATATTTCTTCTCAAAACTAATATTACATATTTTACAGATAGCCTTATGGTGTTTAAGACACTTTTTTCTGGCATTATTATTTCTTTCGTACGAATTCACAACTATTCTTTGCTTAGCGCCTTCGTAATGAACCTGCCGTGCATCTATCTCTTCCGGTATAAAATGTTTCTCTTTGCCCAATTTTATTATGACATTGAATAGATCTTCTCCAACTCTGTACTGGTTTAACTCAAAAACATTTTGGGGATTCCAATTCAACTTGGGATACTTCCTTTTGAGTTCTTGTTCAGTAATAATGGTATCGGATTCGGGATTTAGCAATTCTTCAAATTTAACACCAATAAAATTAGTCATATTCCCTTTTTTCTTTTTTGTTTTCTCCCAATGCGAACATTTCTTCGGACCGGATGTTATTTCACCACAAGCAAATATACCTTTCGGTTCCATACCGCATCTATAAAGTAAATATCTGTCTCCCTCTTGTAATGATTTGGTATTTCCACAACTCCACGAATTTTCCTTAGGTTTTTGTTTGCTCTGTACGGCTTCAATATCTGTATTCAAGTGCGGCCATTCCCATTTTTTCGGATTCCACTTCAATAAATAATATTTCATTTCAATACCTCCTTGAAATTTACCGCTCCACACTCCCCGGCAATCTTTGCCACGGCATAATTATCGGGCGGGTTTAGAACCCGCCCCTACAGAATGATCAGGAACAGGCACGCCTGTTCCCTACGGTTTATTGCCCGTTTTTTCCTGATCCACATCCCAATTTGCGGGATTGGTGCGGATATATTCCCCCGGATACGGTGCAAATCATTATCATCACGGATGATGTGATCGTAATAGGATTTTTGCCATGCAAAATTGATATTATTTAATTGTCTTCGTGTTTCACGGGTTACCGATGATTTAAACCCATGAATAATTTTTGATAAAATCATTTTTGTCCGATCATAATCATCCCCCGGCACCGTGCATATGGGATCATCCGGATGGTGTAGGGAACGCAGATCTGCGTTCCCTACACCTGAAGATCAATGAATAACGACCAATACTTGAAAAATAACTGTATCGCACAATTAAATGTGCTGTCAACTTTTTGTTTTGCATAAATAGTAGGGCAGATACTATGCTGCTCGGTATGATTTTAATTTTTAGGAATTACTTTTGGCTGAA
>JAGLMY010000180.1 GCA_023139775.1 bacterium | reverse complement strand
GGTCAAACTCGCTGAAATACTCCGCTTTAATAAATTGCTCCTCTGACTGCAACGCCAGAGTTGTCAACGCATGTAGGACTGCATGATCCAATCGGTCAAATTCATCCTGTTGAATGTCTTCCATATAGCTCAATTCCAATAATTCTAGAAGCAAAGGAAGGGATTCGTAATTCGTCAAAGACTGCAACGGAGATTTCCCAAACATTCTTTCGGAATATTCTTTGTGCTTAATTATCCACTCAACATAATATTTAAAACCATCCATATCTTGCAAGAGCGCCAAATATGATGCTGCCTTTAATTTTTCCTGTTCATTATTATTTTTCATCATATAACCAAGAATTTTCAATAAATCGGCATTATTCTTTTTCAACTCTATTATTCGTTCTATCACTACCCACTTAAAATCATCAATAATTTTAGGAAGTTCACTTTCAAGAGCTGATAAATCGGCCTCAACCTCTACTAGAGCATCCAATGCCAAATGTCGAACACGGCTGTTTGGACCACTATTTCCGACTATCACATTTAATGCAAACGGTGCAATCTCATGCAATCTGTTCCGCTTGCAATAGTCAATATAATTTTCAAAGACATAGTTATTATTCACACCATTTTCTAAATCCCCAAATATTCTTTCTTTAATCTCAGTGTTGCTTAATCGTCCTTCAAGATATTTTATCCCCACAGGCATATCTTCTTCAATCCATTCAAAAGCAAGCATGTCTAGTAGGATGTTTTTTGGATAATCGAGATTTAACCTGATTAAATAATATCTAAGAAAAATAGCATCCCAACTGGTTTGCATCTTCCCATCTGGCGTCATTATCACAGCAGTTTTGAAATCAATTTTTTTCAATTTTTCCTGGCACCATTGATTTATCCTGTCCACTTGCTCCGGCGACAGCATTAACTCTCTCTTTCTGTCATTTAATAATCGTATATATATTTCATTTAAACTATAATATTCCCATGTCTGCTTTATAGCTTGACTTATAGTTTCAAATGTCACTGGTTGATTTATTTTCTGCGCAAGCAGACTGCGAATTTCATAAACAACCAATTCGGAATAGGGTGGAATATCAGACCAATATTGTTTCGTAATATTTTCAATGTCTTCGCCTGTCAGTTCTGTTTTATTTTGCTCTCTAAATACATTTTTCACTTCCTCGAAAAAAAGATCAATATTGAACAACATGTTAAATTCCCTTTGGTAGTGTTTTTCTCGTCCATGCAGCCTTTCTTCTCTTGTGGGCAGCGCAAACTTGTTATTACTTATTTCATTAAGACGTTGATTAAACGGCAGAAACAATGTGTTGTTCCAAAAAGCAAGTGCATTTTGAAATCTCCAGATATCCTCATCGGTCAATTCTTTCGCCTCATATTTTTCAATAATAAGATCAAGACATGTTTGATCCGCCAGAGTTGATAAAATATTCAAATTATTTATTTCTATCGGTAGCATTTCTCTGAAAGTTTCATAACGGGTATTTGTCTTATTAAAAAAGATAATAAATTGCTGCGGTTCTGCTTTATATCCTTGTTTGACCAGTACAGCAAATAATTTTCGAGCGGTTTCAAGTAATTCGGGCATTTTCTTAAAAGCCTCGGCTGCATTTAACGCAATACTTGAAAGCAATTCATTCAAGTTATGGTCATGCGCATCAGCAGGATGCTCGCTGAAATAGAATAATATTTTATTAACTGCTTGTGGAGTTTTGGCTTTCTCTATACCTTTTAAAAGATGATAGTCTTCATCACCTAGCCTCCCTTCACCAGCTCTTCTATGCGGTTCATAGCGGACATATTTAATTCCTTCAAGAAATACGTCAATATTCTCATCAAGATATTCGCTATTATGCAGCAGATAATACAAGCCTGATCGAATCCAATCGTTATCTGAATTGCGCAATTCATTTACAATCCCATCTACTTTCGCATTTTCAGCCACTCGCAAGACAGAAAGCGCTATCAATGCATTGTGGCGTACTACCTGGTGCTCATTTTGGTCTATCGCATATACATATAAGAGTTCAATGGCCCGTTGCCTTTGGGCGGAATCTATCTTCATATGTTCTATCAATTTAATTGCATTACTACGTGTAGTATAATACGCTGCTTTATCAACCTCATCTAACAAGAAATCAATCGCTCCCGGTGACTGACCAAACTTTGCAAGGTCAGAATATGAGTATAAATCACGATCAATCCAAATCTGTTTATCTTTGTACTGGTTAAAGACAGTCTTGAATATTTGAATCCGTTTCTCTAAAGGTATTTTATCATGCTCAAAGTTAACCAAAATATTAGGTGCAAGACTTTGTAGCCAAGTAATCAACTCCGGCTGCTCCGCAATACTAAAAATAAAAGACAGGGTATTCAACCAAGATGGTATTATCCGCTGATAATTTGGCCCAAAGGAAACCATCTTTTTAATGATTTCCAAAGGTTGAGACACAAGATTTTTCGCTGCCAGGTATTCTTGAAAATTATTATGTTCGAATTGCCATTGGATACCTGAATCCTCGTTTTTTTTCCATATTGTCCCGGATTTTAAAATGTTACGTTTGGTATCATCAGGCACAATTTCCTGAAATTCATCGTCTGTCATATAGTTCCTGCCAAGCATTTCCAGACCTAACGCAATGCGCCCAAGCATTACGAATATTTCTTTCTTTTTATCTTTTAATTCAACTGTTGTCCTGAAATGAGTAACATCCCATTGAAACCGCCAGCTTATTAAATGATACAATATTCCACTTTTAGTTTTCGGTAAATCACTATTATTTTGATATTGAACTATCAGGTTAACTAAATAAAAAGGATTAATCAGAAGGTCCGTAACTTTTGCCTCTGATATTTTACATATAAAGTCATCCGCCTTTGTTCCAAGTCTGTTTTTCACATACTGATTAATCGCTTCATCATCAAGATCACACAGCGCATATGACGCAAACCTTTCCAACGTGCCAGGAGATTTGATATTTTTATCAGTTTGTTCTGATTCAGTTTTATAAAAATTCGCCCGGCATGAAACAAGCATATGCAACTCAGGATGATTTTCCGAATATCGCTCGATCTCTCGTATAGCATCATACCAATGCTTGCTCTCAATTTCATCAAGACCGTCAAAAATTAAAAGCTGCTGATTTTCGGGAATATTATTGATATTGCTTGGCAATAAGTTGTAAATATTACCAGTATATTTGTTCAAAGAGATCCAGTGTGGTTCAATCTCTCCGTACTCCATAAAATGCGCCTGAATTCTTTGAAGTTCCCTGGTTTTACCCATTCCGGCTCCGCCAAGAAGAACTAGATGTCTTTCTTGCATGATCACTTCTATAATATCCTTTGACACATCACGGCTTCGACCTAACAACTGGGCTTCATCTCTTTCTTGAGTTTTAATCACTTTTCTAGCTATATAATAACCATAATCCGGCGGTTGTTGCTTAGATATGTTGATTTTTGTTTTCGTTAAGGAAGAATAATTTCTTACTATATATTGAAGCGTTTCACTTACTTTCCTTCTGAAAACATCTCCGGTTTCAAAGTCATCATAATATTTAAAGTCTTTATATAGTCCCATCTTTCCAACTTTTGATTTAAATTCACTTATATCAGCCAGTTGCATTTTTTCATGTTCATCTTGAGGGAGAGCTTTATTTACTTTGAAATAAAAAGTGATTACAGGGCTACCATTATTTCTCATCCTAAAAACTGCATCTTCAAACTCGCTTTCGGTTGGCGCCAGTCCGTTCTTGTTTTTGTCTCCAAAACGCCCCCACAACATCCCGAAATAAATGTCGGGATTTTTTTCTTTGATTTGCTTATCAATAACATCCTGTGCCCCCTCACCTGTAACTAAAGGAATTACATCCTCTTGCCATTCAAAGGGCTCTACTGCTATACACTCATTACTCAGACTTTTGGTAAGCTCTTGACATACGCTTTTAATTATTTTTTTCTCATCTTCCACATCACCTGGACATGAAATAAAAACAGTGAAGCGTTTTATATTTTCGGGCATTTTGTTTCTCCAAAACTATATAATAATTATGACCATTCTTCTTATAACTGTTTTACCTACTGGATGCCAGCATTAGTTTGTTAGCTTGAGTTTTTCCCCCTGCATTCCCGACAACCGCGTTCGGGAATTATTAATACAGAATCCCCACGTCATAATTCGAAACGTTATTCAGCAATACGTTTATAATTAATTCATTACGTCGCGTTGGTTCTGAGACGCGATGAATCGCGTCTCTACAATAAACCGCCGCACTTTCCGATGGAATGAATGTGGTTTGATTCTAAGACGCGATGAATCGCGTCTCTACATAAAACCCGCCGCACTTTCCAAGGGGGTGAAATTACGGCGCGGTTGGTTCTGAGACGCGATAAATCGCGTCTCTACAATAAACCTCGCCCCGCCGCTTCATCCTCCAACCATCCCTCCAGCTCAGATTGGCTCTCCCTTAATTGGTGCACTTTCTCCTCATTCGCCTGCCAATAACCCCGGCCCTGGGCTTCCAGCATCCTGTCTACAATACGCGCAGCCGCAAACCGGTTGTTCTGTTCAAGACGACGTCGCATATCTTCATCTAAAATCAGCGTATCAGCGATCTTTTCCCAAGCCCAATTGCCGACTTTGTGCGTCGTGGCGGCAAAGGCCAGGGTGTTTTCCACGCGTTCATGTATCTTTTCCGCGCCCAGATAATCATGTTCCAGCATAGCCTTAATCCACTTGGGATTCAACAGCCGAGCATTTTCCCGTGCCTGGCACCGTTCGCGTCTCTACAAAAACCGCCACCCTTTCCAAAGGGGTTAAATTACGTAGCGCTTGGTTCTGAGACGCGATTTATCGCGTCTCTACATAAAAACCTCCACCCTTTTCCAAGGGGGTGAAATTACGTCGCGGTTGGTTCTGAGACGCGATAAATCGCGTCTCTACATAAACCTCCACCCTTTCCAAGGGGATTAAATTACGTCGCGGTTGGTTCTGAGACGCGATGAATCGCGTCTCTACATAAAACCTCGCCCATTTTTTGACGTATTTTCCTTCTTTAGTATCGGTTGCAATTGTTAATATTTTGAGGGGTTAATTCGGGACGGTATTCGGTAATACGGCTATAATTAAATTCATAATGTCGCGGTTGGTTCTGAGACGCGATGAATCGCGTCTCTACATAAACCTCATTAATGCCCGGTAAATTGATTCGCGCATGCCGGGTATGGGGGCAAACGGGGTCACATCTTCATTGAAGACTAAAATTGAAAACCGAAAAATGACCACAACTGAGTTTTTAATTTTCTTTTTTCTTTTCTCAGTTGCTCCGTCCTGCACCGCAGGTACAGGACATGGTGGGCAGTACAGGACTCGAACCTGTGACCTCTTGCATGTCAAGCAAGCACTCTAACCACCTGAGCTAACTGCCCTTTATAAGATTTGTAAGAGAAAGCATTTTAGAAAAAAGAGACCCTTTTTTCAAGGATAAATTTTCAAATTTTCCGTAGGAGTGCAATTAATCGCGCCCCTACAATTCCCACTTACGTAAATCGTTCATAAACTCTTGGCTGGTAAGGTTAAATTGCAGAGGAGTTAAAGAAGCATAGCCCTCCGCAATGGCTACAGCATCGGCATCCGATGAGCTGTCAATTACTTCTGCATCTTCCAAAGACAACCAATAATACTCCCGGCCACGCGGATCCAGGCGTTTCTCATATTTGTCATTGTAGTGGTAATTGGCTTGGTGCGTAAGACGAATACCCTTAATCTGATCTTGCGGCAGACTGGGAACATTCAAATTCAGCATCACGCCTTTTGGCAATCCTTTAGCCAACATCTGCTCTGCCAATTTCCGGACGTATTTTCCAGCCGGCTGGTAATCCTGTTTACTCTGTAAGGAACCCATAGACACGGCCAAACTTGGTATTCCGTAAATGGTTCCTTCCATGGCAGCAGAAACGGTTCCGGAATACAACACATTGGTTCCGGTGTTGGGTCCGGGATTTATTCCCGAGACCACCAAATCCGGAGATTTTGGCAGGATATTGCTAATTGCCAATTTGACACAATCGGCAGGTGTGCCGGTCACTGCTTGCCCGTACAAATCACCATTCCGGTAAATATCCAATACCCGGAGAATATGCATCATGGTAATAGCATGTCCGGCTGCGCTGCGTTCTGTATCCGGCGCAATAACACGGAGTGTGCCCAAACCTTCC
Organism: bacterium; assembly: GCA_023139775.1. GTDB lineage: Bacteria > Oederibacteriota > JAAXVQ01 > JAAXVQ01 > JAUVAV01 > JAGLMY01. The sequence continues at coordinate 1,384 of JAGLMY010000180.1, read as the reverse complement.
AGAGCTTCTTTTAAGGCTGCTAACCCCGGTGCGTGTATTCCATCGTCATTGGTAATTAAAATAGTGGGCATAAAATACCTTCTTAAAAAAGTAGGGGCACGGTACGACCGAAGGAAGTCCCGTACGATCCCCCATCCGGTCGGGGCGCCGTGCCCCTACAAACGTTTTTCTTATTTTATTTTAATTTACTTCTTTTTTTTCTCTTTCTTTTCTTCTGCTTTGGGAACTTCAGGTTTTTGTTCTTCCGGTATGCTGAATTTTTTCTTGCTCTGTTCCAAAAAAAGTTCAGTCAATTTATTATTATATTTTTCACGATCTTTCGGGGAAAGACCACTAATATAACGCATCATTTCTTCCATACTGGTACTGTGTTTGGCGTAAATTTCCTCGCTTTTTTTACGAATACGATCATTCAAGGCCATTAACTTTTTTGGATCTTTGGGCAAATTCCTGCCTGAAGGGAATTCCTTCATGCTCTGCGCGGACACTTCATGCGTAATGGCCGCTGCTTTTTCAGGGGTCAGACTGCCCTTGTAGGGTTCTTTCTTTTCTTCCAGACCTTTTACGACTTTCTCAAGCTTTTTTTCCATATCAGAAGCGCCTTTGTCCTCAACCTCCGGCGTTTTCCATTTTCCGCACCCCATGGTTCCTGCCAAAACAGCAACCGTTACTACCACTATACTAATTCGCCCTAGTGTTTTTAACCAAGTCACAGTGATCTACCCCTTTCATAAGTTAATATCAAATAGAATAAAATAATAGCATACCCCAACAGAACGTCAATCCTTTTTCTGTAGCCGGCGCGACCGTCTTTCCGAAGCCGGTAGAAATCGATTGATTATGGCCAAAGTCCCCACAGCCAACAAAGTCGTTGCCACTGCCAAAACATACATCCCTCCCCCACAGGCCAGTCCTATGCCGGCCACAGCCCAGATGGAGGCTGCGGTGGTCAGACCGCGGATCAGACCACCTTCGGCATGCATAATAGTGCCCGCACCTAAAAAGCCGATTCCGGTAATAACTTGTGCCGCTATCCTACCCGGATCAATGGTATTACTTACACCGGCATAGAGATGAAACAGCTCAAGGGAAACCAGCATAATCAAGGAAGATCCCAAACACACCATGATATGGGTTTTCAAGCCGGCCGGTTTATGAGCCAGTTCACGATTCAGACCGAGTAAACCACCCAAAATAATAGCCAGCACCAGGCGTATTATCATTTCCCACCATGGCAGCGTTGTCACAAACATGGTCGCTTGCTCCTTCTTCAATTTACTAACATGTCAATCATGGTTTTTTTGTTTGTCATCCCCGGATGCAGCCCCCACCCTGTCATCCCCGGATGCAGCCCCCACCCTGTCATCCCCGAATGCTCTTATCG
>JAGLMY010000018.1 GCA_023139775.1 bacterium | reverse complement strand
ATTCGGGGATGACAACATAAAAAAACAGACTAATTGCTCACACTCCTAGTGTGCAGGGAGGCAGTTTGATTTGAGTGAGGTTCAGGATAATATTAATTTGGGAGTGGCTTTTTCTCTGACTCGCCGGTATCAAGATGCGATTCGGGAATTCACAAAGGCCTTGGAATTGGAACCGAAAAATCCAGAAGTGCATTTTCAGCTTGGAGTGTTGTACTCCAATGTTGGTAAGTACGATCAAGCCGCCGAAGAATACCAGCTGGTTTTGGAGAACAATCCCAAACATGTGAATGCGCACTGTAAACTGGGGTTGATTTATTCCAATACCAGCCGGGAGGAAGAAGCAATATCCGAGTATAAAAAAGCTTTGAAAATCAATTCGGAAGATTGCGGTCTGCACAACAATTTGGGAGATGTGTTTTATAAACAGGGTATTTTGGAAGAAGCTAAACAAGAATATGAAGCCGCGCTGAAGATCAATCCTAATCTTTCCGAGGTACACTTCAAATTAGGATATATTTATGAAAGCTGGGGGAAGTTTGCCGAAGGCGTGCAAGAGTATGAAGCCGCGCTGAAAATCAATCCCAAGCATGCCGGAGTACACAACATTATTGCCGGCCTCAAGGCCAAAATGGGAAAATTAGCAGAAGCGGAAGCAGCGTTTGGTCAGGCCTTGGAGATGAATCCCGACGATGTCATGAGTTTGCAAAATCTGGGCGGATTGCTGCTGCAACAAGGGAAGGCTGAGGAAGCGTTGACCTATGTTCAGAAAGTCATCAAGTTGAATCCGAAAAACGTGGATGCTTTTACCTTGCTTGGTCGGATTTATGCCAACCTGGGAAAACGTGAAGAAGCGGTAGCGGCGTACAAAAACGTTTTGAATATCAATTCGGAGGATGCCAATTTGCATAAAATGCGGGCTTTTATTTATGACCTGCAAGAGAAAACAGAAGAAGCTTTGCAGGAATATAAAAAAGCGCAAAAGCTTGCTCCACAGGACGTATGCCTTCATTTGGGCTTGGCCAATTTTTTGTATAGTAAAGGAGATTATCAGCGCTCTATCGGTGTATTCAAAGATGTGATTAAATTGGAACCGCACAACGCGGAAGCCTATTTGAAAATCGGCAATATTTTCTACAAGCAAAATGAACAGGAAAAAGCACTGAAGGTTTGGGAAAAGTCGCTGGAATTGGATCCTCACAACGAAATCCTGCACAATAACATTAAATTTATAAAGGGTAAATAGCCATGAAATTTATACAGCATCAACAGGAGAAATCTTTAGGAGAATTGCTGGTCCAAAGCGGCCGTCTGCCGCGCGAACAGCTGCAAAAAGCGCTGGTCGAGCAACAACGATCCGCCGAGCCTTTGGGCAAGACTTTGGTGCGTTTAGGGTATGTTGAGGAAAAAGATGTGCTGAATGTATTGCAAGGTCTCTTGGTGGTGACCTTCCGTCTGGACAAAGAGGATTTTGCTTTTGAAGCGCTCTTTGTCCGTGAAATCATTCGTAACCAGGAAACCAACAAATTACCCAAAATGCCGCTGTTTATTGAAGGGCTGATCAAATACCGCGGTATTGTGGTGCCGATTATGAATTTGTCTTTGCGTTTGGGTCAGAAACCGCACTCCGCCACTGATGAGACACGAATTATTGTGGTAGAATGTAATTCGCAGATCTTTGGCCTGCTGGTGGATGAGGTGGAAGCGGTAGTGCAACTTCCAATGGATCGCATTGAAAGCAGCCCGGCCGTGCTGAAAGGATTGGATGCCCGCTACATATACGGGATAGGGAAATTGAACGACCGTCTGATTACCGTGTTGCATTTGGAAAGTCTGTTGGATAATGTTAACACTCATGAAATATTGACGGAAGCCGGAGAGTCATAATGGCCGACCACGAAGCCGCGCAAAACATACGCGAATTCGAATATGGCATTGATCAAAACGATGCCTCTGCCCACAATAACCTGGGAGTCTTTTACTATTCCAAGGGAATGTATGTCGAAGCCATCAAAGAGTTTAAACGTGCCTTGGAGATTGATCACAATTTGAGCCAGGCTATGGAAAATCTCCAGGCGGTGAATAAAAATACGGGTATCTACGATCGTGCGATCGTAGCGTATCAGCGAGCTATTGAAATGTGCCCCAACGATGCGGATGCGCATTACAACTTGGGAAATGCTTTTCGCTATACCGGTCGTTATGAGGAGGCTATTGCCGAATACCAACGGGCAATAGAGATTACACCCTCTCATTTGTTTGCCAGCAATGCTTTGGGCAGTGTTTTTAAGAGTATGGGTCGTTTTGACGAAGCCATGGAACTACTAGTCTCGGCCATTGAGCAGGCGCCTCATTTCGCGGATTTGCATAACACTCTGGGCGAAGTGTATTACAACAAAGGTCTGTATGATCAAGCTATAGAAGAATTTAAAACTTGCGTGGAAATCAATCCGGAATTTGCGGTTGCTCATTACAATCTTGGATTTGCCTATGGCGATAAGGGAATAAACCAAGAAGCAGAACGTGAATTTTCAAGAGCAGTTGAAATCAATCCCGGCTACGCGCAAGCTTCGACCAATTTAGCAATTGATTATTATAAAGCCGGTGAAAAACCGGATCCGCCGGCAGAAGCACCGCCAGCTGCCGGCGCGGCAACTACCGCGACGGATTCCTCGGCTGCCTACAAAGAATTGGGAAAAGCCTATCACACTAAAGGGTTGTTGAACGAAGCAATACAGCACTATGAAAAAGCGTTGGCGGTCAAACCCGATGATGCCGGATTGCACAACAGCTTGGGTGAAATTTATTTTGAGAGGAAGATGTTACCGGATGCCTTGAAATTTTTTCGGCGTGCCATTGAACTGGATTCCCAGTATACGGATGCGTACATCAATGCCGGTATTTTGTATCGGCATCAAGGTCATTTTCCGGAGGCGGAAGATCAGTTGCGGCGTGCTTTTGAGTATGCGCCGGATAATGTGCGTTGTCATTATGAATTGGGTATTGTGTACTACAAACAAGGCAAAGGTGAAGACGCCATCACTGAGATAGAACGGGCTATTGAAGAAAATCCCCACTATGCGGACGCGCATTATCAATTGGGGGTCTATTACTATAGGTATAATAATTTTGATGGCGCGGTCAAGGAATTTCGGCGTGCCATAGAGTTGTCGCCGGTATACGCGCAGGACAGCGAGGCCAATATTTATCTAGGCTTGGCCTTGACCGACAAAGGACGTTTTGAGGAAGCCATTATTGAATTTCAAAAGGCCTTGGCAATTGATCAGGAAAATGCTATTGCCCACAATTCGTTGGGTATGGCCTACAAGAGTACCGGGAATTTTGACGATGCCTTGGAAGAATACCGGAAAGCCATTGCCATTAATCCACAGTATGCCAAAGCTTTTAACAATTTGGGCGTAATTTATTATCAAAAAGGTGTGTATGATAAAGCCATCGAAGAATTTAATCATGCCCTGGAAATTGATCCGAATTATGATACAGCCAAAAAGAATTTGGTCGCCGCGGCTAAAAAGAAGGATATCTTCAACGAGGCTATAGATAAATTACAAGCGGACATTAAGGCCAATCCGAACAATGCGGCTGCGCATTATGATCTGGCCAACGTCTATCGCAATACGGATTGTTTTGAAGAATCCGTTGTTGGATATCAAAAAGCCTTAAAGATTAATCCGCGTTATGTCGAGGCTTGTACTAATTTGGGTTTGATCTACAAAAAACTGGAAAAAGCCGATGAAGCGCTGGAGGTCTTGTTGCGCGCGGTTTCGCTTAATCCGAATTATCCGGATGCGCATTATTATCTGGGAGAAGTGTATTTGCAGAAGGAATGGTTTGACGAAGCGGAAGTGGAATATTGCCGGGCCTTGGAATTGAATCCCAAGCACATAGAAGTACATGATCGCTTGGGAAAAATATACGGTCAGCGGAACTGGTGGGATGAGGCTATAGCGGCCTGGGATAAATTCATTCAATTGGCGCCGAATACAGAAGCGGCTATACGGGCTACGGAATGTTTGCGCAGCGCACAGGATTGGTTGGATCAATTCCGTTATTCACCCGGGGCCAGTAATCGACGTGTCATTAAGTGAGGATCTGGTGAGAGGCGGGAGTGACCGATGAAATTAATTAAATGCATTGTGCCGGCCGCGAAATTGGAGATATTGAAAGAAAATTTGCTCAATGAAGGCGTGCAGGGCATGACTATATTTGATGTAAAGGGTTTTGGGATTCATCGCTCGCAACTGACACGGAAAGTGAGTCGCAATTACTTAGTTGAATTCCAACCCCAAATTATGTTAGAAATAGTACTGGCAGATTCCGAAGTGGAGAAAATCATCCGATTAATTATCTCGACGGCCCAAACCGGTCATTTGAGCGACGGGAAGATATTTGTTTCACACGTGGAAGACGCGGTTCGGGTTCGTACTGGTGAACACGGTGATGCTGCTTTATAGCGGTGCAGTTCGAAACCAATTAGTGATAAAGAGAGGAGAAATGAAACGTGGCGAGTAAAATCCTCATTGTAGACGATGCTTCATTCATGCGTATGATGCTTAGAAATATTTTGACCAGCCATGGTTATGCGATTGTCGGAGAGGCGGAAAACGGAAAGGTGGCCATTGAGGCGTACCAAAAGCTAACTCCGGATATCACTCTAATTGACTTGATTATGCCGGAGATGGGTGGCATTGAAGCTGTGAAAAAAATTATCGAAGTAGATCCCAAAGCCAAAATTATTATTTGCAGCGCCATGGGACAGCAAGCTTTGGTGGTGGAAGCTATGCAAGCCGGTGCGCGGGATTTTATCATTAAACCATTTCAGCCGACCGGGGTGGTTGAAGCGATTCAAAAAGTCGAACAGGAAGAGGAGTAGACACGATGAAGGATCCGAACCAAATCAACGAATTTTACCGGGATGCATTGCGTGAATTGGGAAATATTGGAGCCGGTAACGCGGCTACGGCATTGTCGCAATTGCTGGGCCGGACCATTAATATGTCTGTTCCGGAGGTTATGATTATTCCAGTGGAAAAGGTTCCTGAACAGGTTGGCGGTTCAGAAGAGATCGTGGCAGGCATATATCTGGAAGTCTTTGGCGATCTGCCCTCGAAAATATTAGTTACCTTTCCACATAGCAATTTAATTAAACTGACAGACATGCTCTTGGGTCAGACCGTAGGCTCCAGTGAGTTGATGAGTGAAATGAAACTCTCAGCCTTGAAAGAGCTGGGGACTATTCTGTCCGGAGCCTATCTCAATGCTTTGGCAAAATTCTTGGACATGCGCATGATTCCATCGGTTCCGGCTTTGGCCATTGATATTATGACTGCCATCTTGGAAACTATTTTGGTGGAGATTTCTACTGAGACCCAATATGCCTTGATGTTACGTACCGAGATTACTGAAATTGAGACAAGGATTTCCGGAACCTTCTTTTTGATACCGGAAGCCGGGTCGCTGGACATTATTGTAAGCGCTATTAAAAAAGTCTCCGGAGTGGTTGATGCCTGAACGTATTAAAGTAGGAATGGCAGATTGGAAAATTGCGCGTGACCAGGATGTGTTGGTAACTTTTGGATTAGGATCGTGCGCGGGACTGGGACTCTGGGACCCTAAATCGAAAATTGCTGCTATGGCACATATTATGTTGCCGGATTCCAAACAGACGCGGCTTCAGCAGGAAGTCAATCCTGCCAAGTTTGCCGATACGGCAATCATGGCAATGCTGGAGCGTTTTCCGCAATTGGGAATTCCCAAAACGTATTTGCAAGCCAAACTCGCCGGTGGTGCCAATATGTTTATGTTTAGTGGGAAGATGTCCAATCAGGAAAGCATGAATATTGGCGAGCGCAATATTGTGGCTGTGAAAGAAAAACTAAAAGAAGTCGGTATTCCGCTGGTGGCGGAAGACACGGGAGGATCTTCAGGGCGTTTGGTGGAATTTTACGCCGAGACAGGCATGATGAAGATCAGAACCGCGTTGTCCGGCGAGCATGAAATATAATTATGCCGGATAACCGGGAAATTAAAAACGAGATTAAGTTGGTGGTATTTCGCCTGGGTGAAGAGGAATTTGGCGCGCCCATTCATCAAGTGCACGAAATATTACGCTTGGTGGAAATTACGCGGGTTCCTCGTGCTCCGCGTTTTATTGAGGGCGTGGTGAATTTGCGTGGTAGGATTATACCGGTTTTGGACTTGCGGCGACGGTTTGATCTTCCTGTAGATGCATCGCCGAAAAATAAGCAGCGAATCATGGAAGTGGAAGTGGAGGGCCAGGTGTTGGGGATGATTGTTGATGAAGTAAATGAAGTGGTGCGGGTTCCGATTGACGGTATTGAGCCGGCGCCGGCCATGGTTGCGGATATTGCCGGAGAATACTTGTCGGGTGTTGGAAAACTCCCGGGACGTATTTTAATTATGTTGAATTTCGATAAAATATTATCAGAACAAGAAACACAGCAAGTTACACAGGTGTCTATGGAAAGTTTGCCCGGGAAAACCCCGGAAAATTCAAGTAATCTTATTCAGGAGGAAAGCTAATGCCAGCCAGAATCCTCATCGCCGATGATGCTGCTTTTATGCGGGTAATGATCAAGGGAATATTGGAAAAACAAAATTATGAGATCGTGGGAGAGGCCAAGGACGGTCGTGAAGCGGCGGAATTGTATAACAAGCTTAAACCGGACCTGACCACTATGGATATCATCATGCCGGAAGTAAACGGCATAGAGGCGGTAAAAGATATTATACGAGTGGATCCCAAGGCGGTTATCATCATGTGCAGTGCGATGGGACAGCAGGCCATGGTTATCGAAGCCATTGCCGCCGGGGCCAAGGATTTTGTCATCAAGCCGTTTCAACCTCCACGGGTGCTCGAAGCTGTGGAACGCGCGTTGGCTAAGTAGTTACCCCCTCAGGCATCGTTTCCCATGGATACGCAGCGGATAATAAAAGTACTCGCTATTGATGATTCTGCTTTCATGCGGAAAACGATCAGTAGTATTCTCAATTCAGCTGAAGACATAGAAGTGGTGGCCACCGGCCGGGATGGTTATGAGGCGGTCCAAAAAGTGACGGATTATCACCCGGATGTTGTCACTCTGGATATCGAGATGCCCAGGTTGAACGGGTTGGACACACTTGGGTATATTATGAGTGAATGTCCGACACCAGTGGTTATGCTCTCGGCCTATACGGAAGAAGGCGCGGAGATGACCATAAAGGCGCTGGAGTATGGCGCCGTGGATTTTATCTGCAAACCATCCGGTCCGATTAGTCTGGATTTGACCAAAGTCGGTGAAGAGTTAATTAATAAAGTTCGCGCGGCAGCACAAGTGGATATTTCCCGCTTGAAATTTATTGAGTACGAAAAACTGGAAAAAGTGGAGATGCTGCCGGAAACCATGATTGCCGGTCGGCAAGTTGTGGTCATTGGCAGTTCAACCGGAGGTCCGCGCGCACTCTACGAAGTGGTTCCGAAATTACCGGCTGATTTTCCCGCGGCTGTTTTAATTGTCCAGCACATGGCCCGGGGATTTACCAAATCACTGGCCGAACGTATGAATCGTGTCAGTAATTTATCCGTAAAAGAAGCGGAAGACGGGGATGAAGTGTTGGCCGGGCATGTGTACATTGCTCCCAGTAATTTTCATATGGTGGTTGCCGGCTTCGCCGGCAAAGAAGTGATTCGTTTGCATCAAGGTCCGGCCAGAAACAGTGTTCGACCGGCTGCGGATGTAACCATGGAATCGACTGCTAAATTGTATCGCCGGAATTGCCTGGGTGTGGTATTAACCGGTATGGGGCGTGATGGGACCCAGGGTGCCGCAGTGATTCATAAAAACGGCGGAATAGTATTGGCAGAAGACAAATCCAGTTGTGTGATTTTTGGCATGCCGAAATCCGTTATAGAAGCCGGAATGGCGGATAAGGTGTATCCCATTCATACCATGAGCGATCAGATAAAACGATTGGTGAAAGTCAATATAGAGCACAACATAAGAAAGTCTAGCAAAGGAAGGAACGTATGATTATTGTTACCGGCGGAGCCGGATTTATTGGCAGCGCATTTGTTTGGAAGCTCAATACCCAGGGCATTGAAGATATTTTGGTGGTGGATGACCTGGATGGTAGTGACAAATGGAAAAATCTGGTCAATCGCCGATTTGCGAATTATCTGGATCAGCAAGACTTTTTAGAAAAAGTCAAGGCCGACTGTCTGCCGCCAAACATTACCGCTTTAGTACACATGGGCGCTTGTAGCGCTACCACAGAACGCGACTCGGATTATCTTATGCGCAACAATTATCAGTACACGCGCTTGTTGGCTGAGTGGGCCTGCGGCCATCAGATCCGGTTTTTGTATGCCAGCTCCGGCGCTACCTATGGCGATGGCTCGCAAGGATATTCGGATGCTGACGAAACCAGTCTGCGCTTAAAACCGCTCAATATGTACGGTTATTCCAAACAGCTGCTGGACATATGGGCTTTGAAATCCGGCGCTATTCAGCACATGGTGGGACTGAAATTTTTCAATGTCTACGGCCCTAACGAATACCACAAAGAGGATATGCGGAGTGTGATTCACAAAGCGTTTGGGCAAATTCAGGAACAAGGATCCGTACGATTGTTCAAGTCGTATCGTCCGGAGTATCAGGATGGGGAGCAAGTCCGGGATTTTGTTTATGTGAAAGATGTGGTAGATGTGCTCTGGTGGTTTGTGAACAATCCTGCGGTCAACGGATTGTATAATGTGGGCACGGGGTGTGCCCGGACCTGGCAGGATCTCGCCTATGCGGTGTTTACGGCCCTGGCTCGCGATGCCAGGATTGAATTCATTGAAATGCCGGAAACATTGCGTGATCGGTATCAGTACCGGACTGAAGCCAATATTAATAAATTAAAAAAAGCCGGGTATCCGGGAGAATTTCATTCCCTGGAAGACGGAATTCGTGATTATGTACAAAACTACCTCATAAAAGATGATCCTTATCTGTGATTTTCCGGCTGCTATAACAACCGGAAAAATCCCGGTAGGGATGTAGGGGCGTTTAATTAAACGCCTCTACACAAACGATATGCTTGATCACTTCTTGTAGTCGCTCGCAGCAACTTTTTTCTATAGCTTATCTGATTTCGAATCCGTTCTGGTTTTTTATAAAAAACATGTACCTGTCAGGCTTTTAGCAACAGGTTTTGATTGCTGGTTATATCGCAAAAAGCGCCATTTATAGGGATTTTTACGGATTTGAAAGCAGATTTCAAAGCCCTTGACACCCCTTGGGGGGCATGATAAAATTTTGCCTTTACAAGCCTTGTTTTACCGTATCTGTTGGGCATCGTCTATTTCGTAATCCCTCACTGAGACAAGGTATTATCACACTACGGAGGGTTGAACCATGGCAAATGAAAAATCAAAAGCATTAGAACTCGCAATTTCCCAGATTGAGAAACAATTCGGCAAAGGTACTATTATGAAATTCAGTGAGCGTCCGGTGGCGGATGTCAAAGCCATACCCACAGGGTCCATTTCATTGGATATAGCGCTTGGTGTGGGAGGGATTCCACGCGGGAGAATTGTTGAATTGTTCGGACCCGAATCATCCGGTAAGACCACTTTAGCCCAGCATATTATTGCTGAGTTACAAAAAACCGGAGGCCATGCCGCCTTTATTGACGCGGAACATGCCTTGGATCCGGAATATGCCAGAAAAATCGGAGTGGATATTGATAATATGCTCATTTCCCAGCCGGACTCCGGTGAACAGGCCTTGGATATTGCCGAGACCTTGGTTCGTTCCGGTGCGTTGGATATTATTGTGATTGACTCAGTAGCTGCCTTGGTTCCCCGGGCTGAAATTGAGGGGGATATGGGTGATTCGCATATGGGATTGCAGGCACGCCTGATGTCGCAAGCTCTACGAAAGTTAACAGCCATCAGCAGCCGCGCGCAGACCGCGGTGATCTTTATTAACCAGTTACGGGAAAAGATCGGCGTGATGTTTGGAAATCCGGAAGTTACACCCGGTGGCCGCGCTTTGAAATTTTATGCGAGCCTGCGTTTGGATATTCGCAGAATCGAGACCATTAAACAGGGTCAAGATGCTGTGGGGAATCGCGTTAAAGTGAAAGTGGTTAAAAACAAAGTGGCACCTCCTTTTGGCATTGCTACTTTTGATATTATGTTTGGAGAAGGAATATCCAGAGAGGGCGATTTATTGGATCTGGGTGTTCAGAACGAAATTGTTGAGAAATCCGGTTCCTGGTTCTCTTACCAAGGTCAGAGAATCGGCCAAGGCCGGGAAGCAGTCAAGGCATTTCTCAAAGAAAACCAGGCAATGGCGCAAGAGATCGAGGAAAAGCTGCGGAATAAACTACTTTCTGTTGAATCTACAGAAGCGGAAGGTGGTAACGGTCAACCTGAGGAAAAAAAGGAAGATGTGGTTGAACGTGTTCGGGCCGGCCGGCGATAATAATACCATAGTTTACTATTTAAAAAGAGAGGATATTGACCGATGGGTGGGCAAATAAAACGAAAATTCAGTTTGCTGCGTCTTATTCTTATCACTGGGTTGATTGCGGTGATTCTGCTCGGAGCGGCGCTGCTCATTGTTCCTCGTTTTATTCCTTGGGAAAAACTGAAAGTTCAAGCGCAAGCTAAAATTTCCGAAGCAATACATCATCAGGTGTCTATTGAAAGTATTGGCTTTAATCTGTTCAAAGGAATTGAAGTGCGGAAATTACGCATCGAGAATGCCAAGGGTTTTTCCGAAACACCTTTTTTAACCGATGAATCGGTGAGTGTACAGTATCGTTTATTGCCTCTGTTGGTGGGCAAAGTAGCCATCAAAGCCGTGGTGCTGAACAAACCACACGTGCTGATTGAAAAAAAGGCGGACAACACCTTTAATTTTTCAGACATGCTTCCAGCCAAAAAAGAGAAAGCAGCCAAAGTGGAGGCTCTGGAGGCAAAAAAGGGACTACCAGCCATTCCGGTGGAATTATTGATCTCTAAGTTTGCCATTAACGACGCCAAGGTTGTGTACAGGGATCTGGGCCGGAAACAGGAATATACCATTGAAACTTTAAACCTCTTGGTGGAAAATTTAACCTTGGCCGGATTAATCCCAGTCAAAGTCCATGTGGATGCCAAGTTAAAGGCGTTGGGTCAAACGTATCCCTTAAATCTCGATACCAGCTGGCGCTTTAACTATGCTAAAGAAAAATTTAAACTGGATAGCGTGCAAGTGACATTGCCCGGTATTCGGCTGGAAGCAGCCGGGGAGGTTTCCGATGTAGTCTCTGCTCCTTACTTGAACCTGGCTGGAAAAACCAATCTTGATTTTCAAAAAGTCATAAACAAACTGACTCCTTTGGATGTAAAAAAGAAAATTCCGGAAGACATCCAGGTTAAAGGAACAGCTGCGGTTACCTTTTCTGTGAAAGGACCGGCCAAACAGGTTGATCAGTTGCAGATTACAGCTAACAATGATTTGGCTGTGAATCTGGACATAAAAGGTCTGCAGGCGCCGCTGGGCATCAAGGGCGATATAAGCCTGAAGTCCTCGAATGTAAAAATAAAGCAGGCTATTACTTTGCCTGGGATTTCCGCTCAGTTGGAGACCAAACTCAATGATATTTTGGAAACCCGGCAACTCTGGGCGCAAGTGAACGGCAAAATCAATGTGGCCGAATGTGCGGCTAAATTGATACCGCCTGCGATCATGAAAAAAATAACCCACCTGCAGACCAATGGCAGCATTTCCTATAAGCTAAAAATACAAGGTCAGATGGAAAAACCTAAAGCCTTAGATCTGGATTGTAGTGTTAAAGTCCGGGATGTTCAGGTCAGTTACCAAGACAAGATGTTGCTGGAAGGTTTTGGAACGAACATCACCATCCAGCCCAAACAGATCGCGATCAAAAAAATCAAGGCCAAGTTAACCGGTCAGCCTTTGGATGGGTATTTGACAGTAACCGGACTGGATCTGAGAGATCCCCGGACTTTGAAACCGGACACTTTACAAGCGCAGATGAAATGGAAATTGAATTCCCAAATGCTGGATTTGGATGCCATGTTCGCCTTGCTTCCCAGGCAAGAGAAAAAAAAGCCGGAAAAGGGCGGCCAGCAAGCCGATGCAGTATTGGCATCTGAAGCGGAAGTCATCTCTGATAGGCCTGAACCGGATGTGCGTAAATTCATCCCGCCAGGATTAAAAATAAATGGTAAGGCCTCGTTGGGCGGGATCAAATTCGGACAGGTAAAACTTGGGCAAGTTGATTTTTCCATGCGGCAAGCCAAACAGAAAATCAATGCCACCGCTAGTGTGCGGGGCTACCAGGGCCGGATAGAAAATGCTACGGTCTTGGATTATTCCAAATCCAGGTTGAGCTATGCTGTGAGTACCAAGGTAACCGGGGTTGATCTGGAAACCCTGATGAATGATATGGTGGACACTTTTGTGGCTGCCAAACTGAAGAAACCGAAAATCATCTCCGAATTGAAAGATAAATTGACAGGCCGCCTGACCGGCAAACTGAAAATAGCCGGTAAAGGTATACGTACCCAAAATGCTATGAAACATCTGAACGGCAAGGGAGAGTTTGCGCTGAAAGCCGGGCGGATACGGCAATTTGCTTTCCAGGATAATCTGGCCAAATGGTTTGGATCGGATAAGTTCCGGCAGGACATTCCCTTTGATAATACGGACATCGTATTTGTGATTGGACGGAAAAAAGTGAATCTCACCAAGTTTATCATGGAATCAGGAGTGCAAGGGAAATCCGGGGATATTCGTATGACCGCTAAAGGAAAAATAACCTTTGAAGCCGAGTTTGAGAAATTCAAATTGCGTCCGCGTTTAAATCCTCGTGCTGCCGGGACAATTTCGCCGGAATTCCGGCAATACTCAGAGATTTTAAAAGACGATCGCGGGTGGCTTACCATTCCTGTGATCCTGGATGGGCCGATAAAAAAACCGCGGGTGAATCCGGACTGGGAGTGGATCAAAAATCAGCTGGGATCCTATGCGAAAAAGAAGGCCAAAGCTGCGCAGAAACAGGCTGAAAAGAAAGCCAAACAATTTGTGGAGCAGCAAAAAGGAAAATCCGCCAAAGAAGTTCAGGAGAATTTGAACAAAGAAGTGGAAAAAGCCAAGGAATCCATTAAAAAGCTCGATTTTAAGAATCTATTCAAATAAATTTCGGTTCAATTGTGAAGAACTTTGTGTAAGCGAACCAACCAGTAGCGTATTTTGATTCTTCCCGAGGGAGAGCAGCAATGAAAGCAATGATTATGGCCGGCGGCTTTGGAACCCGACTCCGTCCGTTGACCTGCAACATTCCGAAACCCATGGTACCTATGGTCAATCGGCCTATGTTGGAACATATTTTTGAATTGTTGAAAAAGCATGGGTTTGCCGAATTGGTGGTAGCGCTGTACTTTCAGCCGGAAGTAATTCAAAAATACTTTGGCGACGGTTCGCAGTGGGGACTTAAAATTTCCTATATCCTGCCGGATTCGGATTTAGGTACTGCCGGTTGTGTGAAGAAAGCGGAAGAGACTTTGGGTCTGGACACCTTTCTGGTTATTTCCGGAGATGTGTTAACTAATGTTGATCTTACTAAAGCTATTCAATACCATCGTGAGAAAAAATCTTTAGCAACTATTGTGTTAACGCGGGAAGAAAATCCCTTGTCGTATGGTGTGGTTATTACCAAAGAGAATGGGCGTATTTCACGCTTTTTGGAAAAACCCAGTTGGGGCGAAGTGTTTTCCGATACCATCAACACCGGTATTTATATTTTTGAGCCCCAAGTCTTGGGACGCATTCCAGCTGACCAGGAATATGATTTTAGCAAACAATTTTTTCCGGAAATTTTGGCTGCCAAAGCTCCCTTGTATGGTTATGTAGCGGAAGACACCTACTGGAAGGATGTTGGGAATCTTACTGAATACCGTCTGGCACATTATGATGCCAAGCGTATTGGCGTGGAATTGGCGAATCCCGGCACAGGTGAATTCAAAGAGGGTAATTGGATTGGCGAAGGCTGTTTTATTGATCCGACCGCAGTGTTGGAAGCCGGTGTCATTTTAGGGGAGCATTGTTGGATCGGACCCCACGTCCGGATCAACAATTCGATTTTAGGTTCCTCCTGCCGGGTAGGGGAGAGTTCTAAGCTTATCGGTTCTGTGATTTGGGACAATGTTTCCATTGGCAATGGCGCCAATTTAAAAGAAGTCACAATTTGTAATGATTGCCGTATCGGAGCCAGGGCCTACATTGGAGTGGGCGCGGTGGTCTCGGATCGCTGTACTATAGGCGAGGACGCTACCGTAAAAGCGGAAGTGAAAGTGTGGCCGTATAAAATTATTGAAGACGGCACCACTTTATCCACGTCACTGATCTGGGGCGAACGCTGGTCAAAACAAATTTTTGACGCGTATGGGGTTTCGGGTCTGGGCAATATTGAAATCACGCCGGAATTTGCCGCCAAATTGGGAGCTGCTTTTGGAGCCTCGCTCAAAAAAGGTGATTTTGTGCTGTCCAGCCGGGACAATCATAAGAGTTCGCGTATCATTGATCGTGCCATTATGACCGGTTTGGGCTCTGTGGGGGTGAATGTATATGATTTGCGGGTGGTGCCCATACCAGTGGCACGTTATGCCATTAGGGCCTTAAAAGTTGCCGGTGGTTTTCATGTCCGCAAATCGCCCTATAATGACAAACTAATGGATATTAAGTTTTTTGATCCGCATGGCAAAGAATTGTCCAGGGCCAAAGAAAAAGGGGTGGAAAATTTATTTTTTCGCGAAGATTTTCCCCGGGCGGATATGGAACATGCGGGTGAGATTATGTTTCCCTCCCGTGCCTTGGAATATTATCAAGAAGGATTTATCCGTTCTCTTAATCATGACCGGATTCGTAAAGCTGCTTTTAAAATCGTGATTGATTATGCCTGGGGCAGTGCGGTAGGTATTTTCCCGCAAGTGCTGGGTGATATGCATTGTGATGTTGTGGCTTTAAATTCCTATGCCAACGGTACGCGTTTGACCCGCTCATCCGCGGAATTGGAGCAATCATTTCACCGCATGGGTGAAATGGTGGGAACGCTCAAAGCCCACGTGGGTGTTATGATGGATGCAGGAGCGCAAAAAATTTATATTGCTGATGATAAAGGCCGGAGTTTGGATGGTGACCGGGCCTTAGCCTTGATGGCATTACTGGTAATGAAAGCCAAGTCCGGTGCGCGCTTGGCTGTTCCTATTTCCGCCTCTCGGGTGATTGATGATCTGGCGGAAAAATACCACGCGAAAATCGTTCGTACTAAGACGCAATATGCCGCCATGCTGGATGCGGCGGACCGGCGGCGTCTGGATTTTGTGGGTGAGTCCAAGGGCGGATATGTGTTTCCTAATTTCCAACCTGCTTTTGATTCAATGATGGCCACAGCCAAATTGTTAGAACTTTTAGCCATAGCAGCAGCACCTTTGTCTACTATAATTGATCAAATTCCGCCCATTCATTTGGAACGCAGACACATTGCCTGTGCTTGGGAAAAGAAAGGCACAATCATGCGGCGTTTGATCGAGAATACGCGTAATGAAAAAGTAGAACTGTTGGATGGTGTGAAGATTTGGCATGGAAAATCCTGGGTTATTATCATTCCAGACGCGGACAAACCCATCTTTCATGTGAATGCCGAAGGGGTCAATCCTGAACAATCACAACAACTGGCCTTGCGTTATTGTCAAATGATACAGGAATGGCAGGCGTGATTTAATTGGACATTTTATTATCGTAGGGGCGCGATTAATCGCGCCCCTACCAGATTATTCGTAACAGGTCAGTCATGTTTTTTTGTTTGTCATCCCCGAA
>JAGLMY010000179.1 GCA_023139775.1 bacterium | reverse complement strand
CCCACGCGCTTGACCAAATTTTTCGCTTCGCGGAAAAGCAGAACAGGTGAGCAGAGGAACAGATGAGCAGGAGAAAAAAGCGAACCTGTGGTCACCTGTTCAACTGTCTCCTGATCAAGCTTTTGTTTTTCGCGAAGTGAAGGATCAGAGCATTTGAATGTAGGGGCGGGTTCGAAACCCGCCCTTATGAAAATGTTTTCGGTTTTATGTTTGATAAATAAGATGTAGGGGCTGCGTTTGCCCGTTACAACTATGGTGTGAGGTTTGACGGATGTTCCCAAGACCGGTTGGAGTGGTTATTATTTCCGGGGTACTCCTTTTTTTGACTGTGGCAACCCATGCCTCGGCCAAGGGAGAAGTGGATCAGGCAACACGTTATTTAGAACGATCAACTTCATTGAATGGTCCAACAGGTTGGATTAACATTCCTTCCGCGGCTTTGCCTGGAAATGGTGAGTTGTCTGCTGGTATTCATTTGAACCGGGCTAAAATTAATATCGGACTCATCGGTTTGGTTGAGGCCGGACTGTTTTTTAATGCCGATCAATTAGGAGAGAAGTTTAGGCCCTATCAAAATCTCTCGACCTGGAATCTGATAGAGAAAAATTTGACGGCTTTTATACGGGAAGCGTTTCGAGGACATGCTAAGCTGAAAGTGTTGGATCAAGAGTGGGGAGTGATTGGTTTGTCCGCCGGTATCGAAGAACGAGACTATTACCTGGTTGTCCAGCGTTTTATGCCGGAACTCTCTTGTGTCACATTTTTAGCCGGGTGGGGTACCGGAAGATTTGAAAAAGGTTTTTTTGGATTGGCCAAGACCATGTTTTCCGGGGCGGAAGTATTATTTGAGTATGACGGCAAAGGTATTAATCTTGGCTTGCGTCTGCTTTTGGCACCGAATTTAATATTGAGTTTGGCCGGAAGAAATTTAGACACGGTAGGTGAGGTCCGGAATTTGGGCGAGGTAATTTCCGACCATCTCATGTTTGGCATTACCTATGTGGAGTCGATTTGGTGAAAGCAGAAAAACGGATTCGAGCGAAAGTACAAGGACGAGTGCAGGCTGTTGGATTCCGCTTTTTTGTCCAGCAGATGGCTGGGGTATATTGTTTGACCGGATTTGTCAGGAATCGAAATGATGCCAGTGTACTGGTGGAAGCGCAAGGCGAAAAAGAAAAGGTGGAGAAATTCATAGCACAGCTACGGAAAGGTCCGCGTCTGGCGCTAGTGGAATCTGTAACAGTGGATTGGATACCCCGGCAGGGGAATGACCGGGATTTCCAAATCTGTTTTTAAGAAATACTTAAAAAAGGAAACGTTGAATGTCTGTCACCCGCAAAAAAAAAGGAACCCGAACCACTCGGGCGGAGAAGACAGCAGGTATCTCCAGGTCAATCAAAACGACCAAGAAAAAGGTTGGTCGTCCTGTGAAGAGTAAGCAACGCGGTCGTCCCCTGAAAATAAAAAAAGTCGGACGTCCAACCAAAGTGAAAAAGGTCGGACGTCCCAGCAAGGCCAAGAAACGCGGTCGTCCGACAAAACTCGGGAAACGCGGCCGTTCGGCCAAAAGTATAAAAAGCAATCTAAAGACGCGACCAGCCACCAAACCAGACAAATCGCAACCGCTCTCCGCAACGGCAGAGTCCTCTGAAAAAGTATCTCAATTACAAATTTCGCCGGAACAGGTGTTGGCTATTTCGCCTCTTGATCACCATACTGATGAATCATTGCCTGCGTTTGACCCTCTAACTGATCCCAAGGAAGAGGAAGAAGAAAAAGAACTTGAAGACGACCAGGATATGGTGGAGATAGAAGAGGATAAAGAAAGTCAGTACCAAAAACGGAATGAATTGGATGCTGTAAAGCAGTACTTGGCAGAGGTCAGAAAGGTACCCTTGCTGACTTTTGAACAAGAACAAGAACTCGCCTATCGTGTGGCAAAAAATGATGCCACAGCCCGCCAAACCATGATTGTGAGCAATCTTCGTTTGGTGATTTCAATGGCTAAACATTATTTAAATCGCGGACTCTCCTTGCTGGATCTGATTGAGGAGGGTAATTTGGGATTGATGCGTGCGGTAGAAAAATTTTTGCCGGAAAAAGGATTTCGTTTTTCGACCTATGCCGCCTGGTGGGTTCGCCAACATATTAAACGGGCGCTGGCCAATCAGAGCAATTTGATTCGTTTGCCTGTGCATGTGGTGGAAAAAGTTTCCAAGCTTGCCCGGGTACGCTACGAACTGACCCAGAAGTTACGCCGGGAAGCCACTCCCACTGAAATTGCCAAGGCTGCGAAGATGCCGCTGGATCAAGTGCTGGAGATACTCCAGGTGGATCAAAAACCGGCTTACTTGGAAACCATGGTTGGACATTCGGCTGCGGATAACAGAAAACTGGCGGATTTTTTAGAGGATCGAAAAAACAAATCACCGGATGTCAATATCTTGGAGGAAATTCGAAAAGAAAAAATGCAAACCATGCTTAACATACTTTCGGCAAAAGAGAGAATGATTATTATTACCCGGTTTGGGTTGGAAAATAATTTGCCGTGCACTTTGGAAGAGACCGGCAGGCAATTCGGATTGACGCGGGAACGGATTCGTCAAATTGAAATGACTGCTTTAAAAAAATTACGTGCCTATTTACGGCAAAAACAATCTTCGGTGGAAGATATTTTTAAATAATTGAGGTGACCGAACATGATAGACGCGATTAAGAAATTGATTCGGGATATTCCTGATTTCCCCAAACCCGGAATTACATTCAAAGACATAACACCGTTACTGGCCGATGCCCGGTATTTTAATCAAGCCATTGATCTCGTGGTGGAACATTACAAAGA
>JAGLMY010000178.1 GCA_023139775.1 bacterium | reverse complement strand
GACAACCTTTGTTTAACCGCAGTTCACTGACCTATTATGTATCCTGAATTCTTTTTATTGCATCCATGACAAAGGTTGGGGATGATGTCACCTATTATTGATTTTCACGTCCATATTTACCCGGACGAGTTGGCAGCCACAGTAGTTTCGGAATTGCAATCCCGTTGTGGTTTTCAACCCTGTTTCGATGGTACCCTCTCGGGCTTGCGCTTGTCCATGCAAACCTGCGGGATTGATATTTCAGTGTTGCAGCCAGTGGCAACCAAACCCAGTCAGGTGCGTCACATTAATCAGTGGTCTGCTGTCCTCAATACTGAGTCTGATCTCATTGCGTTTGGCGCTTTGCATCCGGATCTCTCTGTTGAGGAAGTGGAAGCGGAAATTGAATTTTTTAAAACACATGAAATACGGGGTGTGAAAATGCATCCGGAGTATCAAGAATTTTATCCGGATGATCCGCGTTTGGAAGTCATCTATCAGGCCTTGGAAAAAAACAAAATACATTTATTATTGCACGCTGGGATGGACTTGGGTTTTGCTCCGCCGGCAAAGGCAACTCCGGAGAGAATACTGCAGATTCACAAAGGCTTTCCGAAATTGACCATCATCGCAGCACATCTGGGCGGTTTTCAGATGTGGGAGGAAGTCGGCAAATATTTAGTTGGCACTCCGGTGTTTTTGGATACAGCGTATTGCTTGCAGGACGCTCCCTCTCCCCAGTTGCTGGAGCTTATTCGCGCTCACGGATACCAGCGGGTTTTGTTTGGAAGTGATGCGCCCTGGGGAAATCAGAGTAAACAGGTATACACCATGAAAAACATGCCTTTGCCTCCACTGGAACGCGCTGCCATGCTGGGAGGAAATGCCTTCCGTTTGTTAGGAGTGTAGGAGTGTCCTGGAAAAAAATGTAGCAAATGCTGTAGACAAGAGTTCTCTGATTTGTTCTATTAGAAGCATTACATAATATTGAAAAGGTGGGTGAAGGCGGCATGCGTGACTTGGAAACTATTCGCAATGTTGAAATATTCAGTGATCTGTCTGATAAAGAATTGGCTACTGTAATCCGCAGATCCAAGCAGATGGAATATAAGACGGAAGGAATCATTGTGCGCGAGAAAGCAGCGGGAGGAATGATGCATGTTATTTTAGAAGGGAGCGTCGAAGTTCGGAAAAAAACTCCGGATGGAATCGATAAACCCTTAGCCATTCTGAATGAAGGCTCGGTTTTTGGTGAAATGTCACTTTTTGATGGACATCCGTATTCAGCCAGTGTGGTGGCCAAAGAAAACACTTCTACCTTAACCTTGTTTCATAATGATTTTATGGAAATGGCTGAATCAGAACCTACCTTAGCCTTGAAAGTGACTGTGAATTTGATTAATACACTGGCCACGCGCTTGCGCAAAACCAATGATAATTTAGTCACATTTGCTACTTTGCGGGGAAAGAGCTGAAAACCACGAAGGCACGATGTAGGGAACGGTGATGTAGGGAACGGTCGCGACCGTTCCCTACAAATGGGATTCCCTTCGGTTGCGACCGTTCTACTTTAATAAATCTGCATTAATTTATTGACATTTATAAAAATCTCCTTATTATATCTCTTTAATTCTCTTTTTTATTTTCTGTTTTTTCTGAAAGCGAGGTGGTGGGAAGATGCGTAGCGATGTCATGAAAAAAGGTGTGGCCAAAT
Organism: bacterium; assembly: GCA_023139775.1. Classification (GTDB taxonomy): domain Bacteria; phylum Oederibacteriota; class JAAXVQ01; order JAAXVQ01; family JAUVAV01; genus JAGLMY01. The sequence goes on along the minus strand of JAGLMY010000178.1, from coordinate 3,373 downwards.
CCCCACATCGTTCCCTTTTAAAAGCAATTGGATATACTGATGAGGAACTAAAACAGCCGATTATTGGTATTGCCAATTCTTTCAATGAAATTATACCTGGGCACGTTCACCTGAAAAATCTGGTGGAAGCAGTTAAAGCCGGGATCCGTATGGCCGGTGGAACTCCCATGGAATTCAATACCATCGGAATTTGTGATGGTATTGCCATGAATCACGAGGGCATGAAATATTCCCTGGTTTCCCGGGAAATCATTGCGGATTCTGTGGAAGTAACAGCCATGGGAACACCGTTTGACGGGTTGGTGATCTTGCCTAATTGTGACAAAATCATTCCGGGTATGCTCATGGCAGCAGCACGAGTGAATATTCCCACGGTCATGGTTTCCGGTGGCCCCATGTTACCTGGTGAATATCGCGGAAAACGGATTGACTTAATTAAAGGTCCTTTTGAAGGTATGGCGCAGGCCATGGCCGGGAAGATTTCTGAAAAAGAATTTTGTGCTATGGAAGACTCAGCCTGTCCGACCTGTGGCTCTTGCGCAGGGTTGTTTACGGCTAATACCATGAATTGCCTGGCTGAAGCTTTGGGTATTGCGCTGCCTGGCAATGGTTCGGCGCCGGCTGTGACCTCAGAGCGGATCCGTTTGGCCAAACTGGCAGGCGTTAAAATTATGGAAGCTGTGCGTAAAAAATTAACTCCGGACAAGTTGCTTACGCTTGGCGCCTTTCATAATGCAATTGCCGTGGATGTGGCTATGGGAGGCTCAACCAATACAGTGTTGCACCTGCCGGCTATAGCACATGAAGCTGGAATTGAGTTGGATTTGGAAGAATTCAACCGGGTTTCCAAAAAAACACCACACCTGTGCAATGTTAGTCCGGCTGGAAATCATTTTATGGTGGATATCCACCGCGCCGGTGGTGTGCAGGCAGTGATGAAGGTGTTGGCGGAAAAAGGTTTGATCAATACTAAATTGCCAACCGTGACCGGCCGGAGTGTGGGCCGGAATTTGAAGAACGTAAAAGTGCTGGATACAGATGTGATTCGTCCGGTTTCCCAGGCATATCACAAAAAAGGCGGGTTGGCCATTTTACGCGGCAATATCGCGCCGGAAGGCAGTGTGGTGAAACAGTCTGCTGTGGCGGTGGAGATGATGCATAGCATTGGACGGGCACGCGTGTTTAATAGCGAGGACAGTGCTTTTAAAGCCATCATGAATGGAAAAATCAAAAAGGGAGATGTGGTGGTAATCCGCTACGAGGGACCTAAAGGCGGACCTGGTATGCGGGAAATGCTATCACCTACCAGTTCCATTGCCGGTATGGGATTGGACAAATATGTGGCGCTAATCACGGATGGCCGTTTTTCCGGTGGAACCCGGGGCGCTGCTGTTGGTCATGTTTCTCCTGAAGCCGCGGCCGGTGGACCCATAGCCGCTATTTGTGAGGGGGATAAAATTGAAATCGATATCAACAAGCTGAAAATTAATTTATTGATTTCAGAGAAAGAGTTGAAGCAACGGATGGCGAAATTAAAAGTAAGGCCGTCCAAGAAATACCAGGGGGTGTTAGGGCGCTATGCCCGCCTGGTAACCTCAGGAAGCACCGGAGCGGTATTAAAATAATTATAAAAACAACGTAGGGGCGGGTTCCAAACCCGCCCTTATAGGGAAATATATTTGGAGGAAATATCATGAATGCTGAAAAAACAGGTGCTGAAATATTTGTGGAAAGTCTTTTGCGTGAGAAGGTGGAAGTGCTCTTCGGCTATCCCGGAGGTGTGCTGCTACATATCTTTGATGCCCTTTATTCATCGGACTTGCGCGTGGTTTTGCCCCGCCATGAACAGGGAGCTGCGCACATGGCTGACGGTTATGCTCGTGCTACCGGTCGGGTGGGAGTCTGTCTGGCCACCTCAGGTCCGGGAGCCACCAATTTGGTGACCGGCATTGCCACGGCCTACATGGATTCCATTCCAATGGTTGCGCTGACCGGCCAAGTGATAACCAGCATGATTGGGAATGATGCGTTTCAGGAAGTGGATATTATCGGGATTACCCGGCCCATTACCAAACACAATTTTTTGATCAAGGATGTGAAGGACATTGCACGTACTATCCAAGAGGCGTTTTATATTGCCTCTAGCGGTCGTCCGGGTCCGGTCTTGGTGGATATTCCCAAGGATGTGAGCGTGGCCAAATGTATTCCGGAATACACAGATCAGGTGGAGATTCGGAGCTACCGGCCAAACCTGATACCGCACATCAATCAGATCAAGAAAGCGGCAGTTCTCATCGCAGAAGCCAAGCGTCCTTTGGTGTATGCCGGCGGCGGGGTTATTCTTGCTAATGCTTCGGATGAGTTGCGGAAATTTGCTGAAAAAATTAATGCTCCGGTGACATTGACCTTATTGGGGTTGGGAGCTTTTTCGGGTAACCACAATCAGTTTGTCGGCATGCCGGGTATGCACGGCACCCGGACAGCCAACTATGCGATTCAAGAGAGTGATTTGATCATTGCTGTGGGTGCGCGTTTTGATGACCGCGTGACCGGGAGGGTAGATCACTTTGCCCCGAATGCCAAGGTTATTCATGTGGATGTGGATCCGGCCAGTATTTCGAAAGTGGTTACCGTGGATGTCCCCATAGTGGGTGATGCCAAACAATCTCTGCAAGGTCTATTGCAGGAAGTGAAAAGCGCTAAGTATGATGACTGGTGGAAACAGATCAATGAGTGGCAAACCAAATTTCCGCTAACCTATGATAAAAAGAATGGGAAAATCAAGCCGCAGCTTGTGGTGGAAACTCTGTATAAGGTGGGCGGTGAAGAATTGTTTGTGGCAACAGATGTGGGACAGCATCAAATGTGGACCGCGCAATTTTTTAAATTCACCCGTCCCCGGCAATTGGCCTCTTCCGGCGGTTTGGGAACCATGGGGTATGGTTTTCCAGCAGCTATTGGAGCGCAAGTGGGATTGCCGGGAAAGAAAGTGGCTGTGATCTCAGGGGATGGCAGCTTTCAAATGAATATGCAGGAATTGGCTACTGCTGTGATCAATAAACTGCCGGTGAAAATCATTCTGCTGAACAATGGTTTTCTGGGTATGGTTCGTCAGTGGCAAGAGTTATTCTACGGCAAACGCTATTCCTCGACCCATATTGAGAATTCGGTTGATTTCGTAAAATTGGCAGAAGCCTTTGGTGCTACCGGGTTGCGGGTGACTGAAAAGGGTAAACTCGAAGATACTATAAAACAAGCCTTTGCTACCGAGGGTACGGTTTTGGTGGATTGCCAGGTGGAAGAGGAAGAGAATGTCTGGCCCATGGTGCCGGCCGGAGCGCCGATTCATGAGATGATCGGCGAATTTGCATAA
>JAGLMY010000177.1 GCA_023139775.1 bacterium | reverse complement strand
TGTCTTTAAGCTGGCGTATCCTTTACCTTTGCAGAAAATGGCAGCTGCACTTAACAGTGCCTTGCCACATCCGGTGCGTGTTCTGGCAGCCAAAAAAGTAGCCCCGGATTGGGAGCCGCACCGCGCGACCAGAAACAAGACTTATACCTATTTGGTGTATGACCGGGAGATCTATTCACCCTTGTGGAAGGGTAGAGCCTGGCAGGTCATGCAGAAATTGGACTTTACTGCCATGCGTCAGGCTGCTAAACATCTGCTTGGCACGCACGATTTCACCTCGTTTCGTGCTGCCGGCTGTGTGGCCAATCATCCTGTTCGGGAGATGCTGGATATTTCGATTTCCAGGCAAGGACATCTTCTTAAGCTCTGTTTTACTGCCAAGGCCTTTTTGTATCATATGGTACGCAATTTAGCTGGGACCTTAGTGGAGGTAGGTAAAGGGAAACTCACTCCTGTTCAAGTGAAAGCGATTCTGACCGCTAAAAACCGAAAATTGGCAGGCCGGACCGCTCCTGCCTGCGGTCTCTATCTGGATAAAATCCGGTTTAAAGGCTAACTCACCGCATACCCAAAAGACGGGCACAAGGAGCCGCAGAGAACGCAGAGTAAAAACATAATAAAATTAGGGTAAAAAGTGTAAAATCAAAAGTCATAAAAACATTTATAATATATTATTTGATATGTTTTGACTTTGATTTTGTCTTTGGCAGATTGTAACTCATATTGCAACATTACCTGATTGCTACACAAACAGGCAAATAGTTACTTTATCCTTAAAAAACTCACCACAAAGGCACAAAGGCACAAAGGACACAAAGGTTCACTAAGCAGCATAATGATTAATAATTAAGGTCTATCTTAGGCTTTCCTTTGTGTATCTTAGTGTCCTTTGTGCCTCTCGTGCCCGTAGTTTGGGTATTGTGGTGGATCTTTTTCTTTAAGTCTTTATAGTTCAATAATAAATGATAAAATGTTGCACTTGTGATTACAATTCACCTTTGATTTTGTCTTTTTATTCATAATCCTAATTTGTGCTTTTCTCTGCGTTCTCTGCGTCTCCGCGGTGAAATGGTCTTGCGGTTTTCCTTATAAAACGAGCCTTTTGTGACGATGATCTTCTTATGATTATCCAGACAATGTCCGAATATGCGCCGGAGTATAAGCCCTATCAAAAGAAAAAAGGACCGGAATGGCAGATTGCGTTGGATCTGATCAAAGAGCATCGCGCCTTGAATCTTAAGAATCAGACCATACATAAAGTGCAGCTCTCTCTGGAAGTTTTAATCCGCACGCTGCTCACATTTTCGCAGCAGAATGGTTTTGTCAAGTATAATCCCCGGGACAAGACCATCCAGGTCAGGCATTTCAAGCAGCACTCAATCGTGTATCAATATAATCCGTTTCGTGATCCGGCCAACCGGCATGCGGATGGCCAGAAGGTAGTTTCTAAAACCGGCAAGAAGACTGATTTTTTAGATTGGGAGACATTCCCGAAAAATGAGCATTATTTGATTTGGACAGCTAACTCAGGGCGAAGATATGGAATATTGGTCCAACCTGCGCCTATTGTACCAGGTCATCTTATTGTTGCTTCTTTGGATCTGAATCCCAAAACCAAGCGCCATTACGAACAAGTGATCCGGTATTTTCATGTCACAGATATGCATGAATTACAGGCTGAAATGTTTGTGCTGGGCTATGCTATGGGATACAACGACCGGGGAGCCGGAGCATCGGTAGATCATTTTCATACCCAATTAGTGCCCGGTACATTTATGCCGATTGTGCGTGCGTGCCATAAAGGGCGTTTGGAGATTGAGAGCACGTATAGTGATCATTGCGGTGTGGATTTGAAGATCATTGGTACCCGTTCTTTGGACCGTCCTTTATCCACGGCATATCCAATGCCGGCTTTTCTTTTGGAAGCCGACCGCTTGCCGGCCATGCTTACGAAAAAAAGAGCTGTGGTGAAGCAGTTGCAAGCCGGCAGGATCATTTTCAATAGTCTGGCCTGGCAACAACCTAATGGCAGGTATACTGAGGCATTTTTTCCACGCAGTCAGGAGAGTCTGATGAACAATGCTTTTAAAGCCGGCTATGTAGAAATGAGCGGCATGCTGGTTATGCCGAACAAAGCTCTATATGCGAGTATGAAACGTCCGAGTCAGGGGGCGTTGGCTTTAGAAGCTGTTGGTCTCTCGGCGGTTGATTTTCATAATTTTCTTAAGAACATTTATCACTATTTTGATTGACGGTGATTTTTTTCCTAGACCTGTAAAAAAATATGATTTTTTAGATTTTTAACTGGAAAAACCGGGTAATAAGCAAGTGAGTAATGTAAGTTTTTTAGAACTCTATTTCAACCCTATTTTTAAAGTGAAAAATAAGTATTATGTCATGTTTTTGATGATATAGTATGTTTTAAAATAGTACTTAGTCGGTTTTGAGATTATTATATATATGTGAATATTAAGCGACAGATTGGAAAAAGGAAATTGTATGTGCTATATTATACAAAAGTCATCCACTAAATATATTTATAGTAAATGATGCCGGGTTAATTGATGCAGCACCTTAAAACTCAGAAATCCTCGCAAAAATTGCTTCTCTATAGTCTGTGGCAGCAGCCCGGAGCCAGACTCTGCATTCGCATTGTATCGCTCTTGATTACACTTACCTTTGTTTTCCCGTATCTCACCTGGGCGTTTGATAAACAGACCTTCCTGACCGGTCTTTCCGGCATTTTATTCAATCAACAAGCTGTGGATATTCCTAAAAAACTTGGAACCATTACCCAATCGTTTCAAGGTAAAGAGAAAATGGTGATGCATATCCAGGATTTGCACTGCAATCATGAGGTGCAGATGAATATTGCCCGTATGATTGATCATTTTTCCCGGTGCTTTGAGTTGAATCTGGTAGCTGTGGAAGGTGCCGACAGTCGCGTGAATGTGAGTAAACTGTCCAGCTTCCCGGTAAAAAGTGTGAAAGAGGAAGTGGGCAATTATTTTGTGAAGCAGGGGAAAGTTACTGGTGCGGAGTACATCACTGCACTCTCTCAACGTCCTTTGCAATTAGTGGGTATTGAAAATCCGGAATACTACACAGCCAGCCGGGAACATGTTCGCCGGTTTTTAAATGATGAGAGCCAAGGATATGTGTTTGATTTACGGGATGCTTTGCAAGGGATCAAACCTGTGATCTACAGCCAAACATTAAGTAAGCATGATCAGCATCGCACGGAATTTTTAGAGGGTCGCAAGTCGCTCTTGACCTATGCCGTCTTTTTATACAAAACCGGTCTTAAAAGTGGTTTGGACATGCAGACCTTTCCGCAACTGCGCAGGTATGTTTCCAAGCGTATGAATCTTTTTTCTCTGGAAGTGGACAGTGATCAGCTCTATGTGGAAATGGAGCGTTTGGAAAATACGTTGCGTGAAGCACTTTATGGCAATGATACTGAGCAGGAGTTGGACGCCCTGCTGCACCGTTTGGAGGTAATTGAAAAACTCATCAGCATTTCCGCCACTCCGGAAGAATTGGATGAGTACCGCAAATACAAAACCTTATTCCGCGTGGATCATTTTGTGGAATTCATCACCCGGCATGATCAGATGGGTGAGTATAAGACTGACGTGGAAGTCTATCGCTTGGACAGCTACTTGCGTGAAGTGGGTGCGTTCTACCGGATTGCGGATGCGCGCTCCCTGGCTTTTGTGGAAAATACAGTGCAGTGTATGCAGAAAAATAAAGTCTCCTTAATTGTACTGGTCACCGGAGGTTTCCACAGTTCTGTGGTGCTGGAGGAATTGCAAAAACAAAATATTTCCTACGTAAGCATTAAACCGCGTTTAACCCGCCTGGATACGGTTAATCCATACTTTGCCTTGTTGCGCAACCGGACCACGGCTTTGGAAAAACTTTTGGCGCAAAATCAGGATATTTTAGCCTTGCCCACCAATTTTTCCATGCGTACTTTCCTGAATTTGTTGGATGTCACCTTAAAGCAAGGTCTGATTTCCAATCTGCTGCAAAAAGGAATTCATGAGTTAGACGAGGTCCAAACAGAGTTTGTCAAAATGCTGTCCAAATATTTGGACAATAATACGAAGATTGCGTTGGATTGGGAAAATGCCGTGGCCAGCCGGAGCAGGCAGACGTATTCCCTGCCCATGCGAAACATGGGTTTCACGATTGTGATCCGCCGGCAGGGCAGAAAAATTCCCGGTCATACTGTGGCAACCTGGCAATTGAATGATCAGTTTGAAGTGGCTATATTTGATGATCTGACTGCCCGGGAAATGCAGACAGCCGTACTGACTGAAGGAACCGACTTGCTGCGCGGTGAGACCGTGAGTCTGGCACTGCTCAACAGTCCATTAGCAGCTCTGATTGCCGGGAGCAGTGCGGCAGTGCTCTTAGGAAGCAAAGAAGTGGCCACCACTGTGCAGAACAATCTGGGCGCATTATCTCCAGTACAAGCCTTGCTCACACGTTTGGCAAATCTAAGCAATACACTTCAAGTGTTGTCCCGCGCTTTTATTAGAGAACTTTCGATTGCTGTCTTGTCGGCAGGCGCCTTGTTGGGCAAAACCGGTGAAGCGACTTTGGATCGCATGCTCAATACAGCAGCCGCAGCACTGGGCATAGTATTGAATCCCGGGCAAGCAGTGCGTCAACTCGCGCAAACTTCACCCCGCATGATGCGCGTGGTTTTACAGAATCTATTCAGACAGCAACTTGTGCGTTCCCATACTTTGGATACCAGTGATCCGACTCGCGGGCCCCCGATCCGCAAACAACTCGCTGCTTATCTTGTCAAAGCACAACAGCAAGCAGAATTCTCGCTTGGTTTCCTGCCGAGTATTAATTCCCGGGAGCTTCCCATTGAAATCCTAAAACGCGAACAAATCCCAACTGATGTTCAGCTTGATGTTGATATTGAGAACCTAGGTGTTTTTCACTATCAAGGTAAAGTCTATCTTACTGAAAAAGCTTTGCGTAATCTGAACAACAAAGAAGCGGCAGCGGTTATCCTGCATGAGGCTCTGGAAAACGCTGGTTTTACGCATGACCAAGCACTGAGGATTACCCGCCAAGCTACCGGATTCAACAACAACCAGCTAGTGGCCCGGGCTGGTTTGAAAACAGAATTACAACTGACCGGTGGGCATGGTTGGATTCAGCGTGCCGCGCAGGCAGCAGACACACAACCATTACCTGCTGCTGCCAAGACAGCCAATGAGATCAGCTTTAATATGATTATTGGTGAAGTGCTGGCTCATGCCTTGGATTTTCTGGCCATGCCGGTGGCTTTGGTCAGGCAGTCTAAAGCAGGCATAATGTTGATTAATTTACTTTTTTTTATCGTTGTACTGGCAGTCGTTGCCGCCTACTTTGCTGTTTTAAACGTTCCCATAGAGTTGGCAGCTGCGGCGTTTATCATGTTGTTTGTCTTTTTGAATGTTTTATTGATATTCCGCTTGTCTCCTTTGAAAAGGATGCGGCCAAGGAAAGTGGGGATTGTTTGCACCATGATGGGAGGCTTGGACGGCGTTGGTTTGGAACTGGAAAAAATAACACATGTTTTGCGCCGTGCCGGTCATGAAGTGGTGGGCCTGTCAGCCAGAGGCTCGGCCTTTAATACGTTCACCGAATTTGTGCCCAATGCCGCCTCTGATAATGTGGTCAATCAATTCATTTTAGCGCAGGCTTTGCCGGATTTTCCGCCTGAGAAAAAGTTTAAGTATTTGAGGGAAGCCTGGGAAAAGAAAAAAACAGACCCTGATTTTGATACCGCGCAATACATCCGGCAGTTTATACCCGGTCATGAACTCTTGTCCAAAGATAATGTGGAAGCAGCCGAAGTCTTGTTGGAACGCGAGAGCGAGCGCATCAAGCAAAAGATCTTGGAAATCACGGATCAACATGGCTTGGATAGCCTGGTCTTGGAGAACACCAATACCATGCCGTCACAATTTCCCTTGGCCTTGGCCATCCGGAAAGCCGCCGAGGAAAGACCGGATATCCACTTTATTAATCACAATCATAATTTTTATATGGAACGGCGCTGGGCTAAAAAACGGGCGCCGTTTATCCAGCCTTATTTGGATAGCTGCTTCCCCCTGGAATTGCCGAATGTGACCAACAATGTGATTAGCAGTTTTGCGACCAGTTTACTGCACAGTCATTGCGGCATGAAAGCATTTAAAATCTGGCCCAATGTCATGGACTATAAAAAGAAACCACATAAAGTGTCCAAAGCGTTTGTGAGGGATTTTTCCTATCGTTTGGGATTACGTCAGGACGATATTCCGGTGGTACTGCCGGTCCGGATTGTGGAGCGCAAAAGTATTGAGATTGCCGTGCAAATGATCAAAGCCATGCGCGACAAACGCTACAAATTGATCATTACGGGTTTTGAAATTGATACTGATCAGCGCTACAAACAATCGGTCAAAGATTTCATTGCCGAGCTGGGCGTGGAAGATCAGGTTATTTTTATGGAAGATCAGGAAAAAGCGAGTATGGGCACAGCGGCCGGCATGGCCGGTGAGAAACGCCAGGTCACTTTGGATGAGATTTATGGATTTACCAAGGCGCGCGGCGGTTTTGCGGTATATCCCAGTACCAAAGAAGGTTTTGGCAATGCTTTGCTGGAAATGGTGCATGCGGAACTGCCGGTGGTGCTGTTTCCCTATATGGTCTATCAAATGGATATCCAGCCCAAAGGCTTTGATTTTATCCATTTTCCGTACATACCTGATTCTGATCAAATATCTTCCCAGGATTTGCAAGTGGCTTTACGTGAAGGGAACCTGCAAAAAGCCATGGACCGGGTGGCTGCTCAAATCAAGCAGCGTTTTTCCAATCCCCAGGAAGTGCGACGCATGGTACATAAGAATCGCATGATTGCTGCGCGCGAGTATTCCTATGAGACCTTGGATGCCTTGTTGGCTGAATCAATGCAGTTAATGCCGGCCCGAAAAATAAGCGAACATCGCCAGGTGGTCCGCTTAAGTGATCAACCTGGTTTTGTGCCTTTGATGCCATACGGTAAATACCTGGCCGCACCAGTGCAGCAAATCCCCGAATTGCTCAGATCTAAAGAAGAACACCGGGTCGTAAAGGGTAATATCAGTATTGATATTCAGCAAAACGAGTTGGCGCCCATTCAAATGGCCACTTATGTCTCGCAACTGCTGGAGATGCTGCGGAATTCGAACAAACGTATTGCCCGGGCAGCCTGGCAGACTTTGGACAGTGTGCGACGTAACTTACATAATGCCTTGAAAGTCAAAGAACAACTTATTAAATATCAGGATCTGAATCAGCTTCGAGTCAAAACCGCACCAGGTCGCTTGACCCGGATACATGAATTTTTAACGGATTTTCCGGACACCCGGGCTTTGCTGGAAAGGGGCGCAGTTATCAATGATATTGGTATGGGCAGACCGCATCCGGTCAATCCCGCAGAATTGGCTGTGGCCATGCGCAGAATAAATCCGGACAACCAGGTGGTGGGCGCGGATATTTTGATTCCCAAATATGTCATGCAAGACACCTTGTTCAATAAATTTGCTTACTTTGATGAACAGGGAAATGTGGTGGATGTGTATGATTACCAAGGCATGCCTATTACCACTGAAGAGGAAAAAAGAAAATTTCAGGAATATTTTGGAAAATACCAACGCGGTGAGATTGCGGCAGACAATAAACGACACCCCGTTCAAACAGATCCTTACCGCAGTTACGCGCATCTCTACGGCTTTGATATGAAATTGGCCTCTTATGGTGAGGGAATTCAAGCGGATATCAAGACCTGCTTTATTGCGGATTATATGTATCCCGGCAAGAAACCGCTACTAATCCGGCAGATGGCCAGAGATTTAAAACCCAAGGGATTCTTGTTGGTGGGCAATTCCCCCTCCAATTACTTTGGGGCCAATGCCTTTGTTTTGTATCAAAAGAAACAGGGTCAGGTTCTCGCTCCGGGTATCTTTTTATTGATCAATGGCAATCAATACGAGTTCCCGTTGCAAGGCGGAAATCAGAGTGTGGAACAGGCTGAAGAACTCTTCCGGGAAATTTGGGAACAAGAAGATCCGGAAGCAGCAGCCGAAGAAAGCACATTGTTAACGCGTTATGGTCTGATACCGGAGGATGTGAAAGTTACCCGCTTGGCACCACGCCAAAAAATCATGCTGCAACCCAGCCGGAAATATATGTTTGCTCCGGGAATTAAAACCGGCCAACAGCAGCTGCTTATACGTTTAATTGAGAAGGATCGCATTCTACAACGTGCCATAGAAAAATCTTTAGGTGCGAACCAACAAATCAGCCAGACCGGGCCGGCTGTGGCTGTGGCCTTTTGCGGGAAGGGCACGTTTAAACATACCTATCGCGTGCAAGTGCCGGTTACGCTTTCTGACGGGATTCGATTTACGGCCGATGTGGCAGTAAAAATACCGCGGCCTGTGATTGGCTTGCTTGCTTTGCGCCAACCCAAAATATGGCAAGCCTGGTTGCGCGGACATCCGAATCTGGCAGAACATCATTTAGTGCACAAAGGTATTATTGTTGAGGATTATATACGCGGCACGCGCTTTGACAACTATCAACCGCATGATTTGATTAATGGTGTGCCGGCCAATCGTCTGGCAATAAGCACCTATATGTATATTTTGGAATATCTAAAACAAAAGAGCGGTACCTGCCACTGGTTTATTTTTAATCCCAAACCGGAAAACATCATCCAACCGCAGAATGTGACCGAAGCGCCAAAATTGATTGATCGTGATGGTTTGGTCGCTACAGTCTTTCCCGCGACCCCCTATACCTGTTTGGTTTATTTTGCGTCCTTTTACGGCCAGCGCCGTTTGCGGATTACACGCTTTTTCTTTGGTGTGTTTGCGCCGTTGATTTTACTTTTCACACCCATCTTTGCTTATGTGGTCCGTCCGGACCGGGCGTTTTTTGACGGTATCCTGGATGCTTTGGGACCGGTGGAAGGCCGTCGGTATCTGGAAAAAGCCCGTAATAGCTTGGGCAATTTAATCAGCTTTGGCAGTTTGTTCCGACGTGCGCTGGCTCAATATCTGGATGGAGAGGTTGATGATTACATTGCGCCGGAAAAACTGCGGGTGGTCAAACGGAAAACCAGAACTGTCGAGACTCCGGCTCCGAAAGCAGGGGAGCAAGGACGAATGGGTCGCTGGCCTTGGATGCAAGGTATGTACGATAGGATAGAAACCGCGGTTCTTGGCAAAGCAGCCAAACCCAATGCCTTCCGTCGAGGTCTTGGCTGGTTTACAGGACAAGTGATTGCTCCTATGTTGGTTGAATCCGGGTTGTTTGTCGGTGTGTTCACACTAGGCGGGCAATTCTTGTTATCTTGGGCTTTTGGCCTGCCATTTGCTTTAAGGCCTCCGTTTTGGGTGCTCTTTGGTGTGTTCCAATTGGCGTGGCATGGTTTGCATCTGCCGGTTACAGAAGGCGGTTTGACCACACGCGAATTCTTGCGCGAGTGGGTACGTTCTGCTTTCACACCGGCTATTTTGGAAATTACCGGGCTCACTACCGCTGCGCTTATTGGTGTGCAAATACTCTCCAATCCCGGTGGTTTGTTGTTTGCCGCGATCTTCCTGCCCATCCTGCTGAGTGCCCACCTGATCGTAAACCTGCAAGGCAAATTGCATGAATATTGGCATGCAATACTCGAACCGGCTCCAGAGCAAGAATTGGCCCGTACAATGCGGATTCAGGAAATCATGAAAACCATGGATTCCACCCAACGTTTGTTGCCTGCAGGCATTCGTCCGAATCAGGCTTTGCGTACGCAATTGTCTGTGCCTCAGAGAGTTGTCACGAGTAGTATGCAAGCGCTCCTGTACCTCACAGACAGGCAACTGGCCGGCCGCTGGCGTACACGTCTGCCGGTTGATGGCATGGTGAGTGTCTTACGCGTGATCATCATTTTGGCCATGCTGCCGCTGGCATTCTGGTTTAACCGCAAACCCGCTATAGCAGCAGCCATGAGTGAGGAGCAAGTACAACAAATCGTACGGGACGTTCATCCGGATGCAACGGCCATGGAATTATTTGTGCAGCAAGGTGCCGGTGATGCTTTGCAACCTAATATAGAAGTGAAATCTTTATCAGAATTTAAGGGATCATTCTTCCAGCGTATGCGTTCACTACTGGGTAGGAGTGAAACTAACGTACAAGGCAATCCGGTGATTTATGTGCCCACAGGCTTGCTGTATCAGACCAGTCCGTTTCAAGGTTTCTTCCTGCGTTTGATTATGGAGTACCAGATCAAACGCTTCTATGCGCAGAATCGCCTGAATTTTATTCGCGCAGGAATTGGTATCCAGGCTAGTTTGGCAGCGCGTATTACCAATGGTGTTGGTTTGATTACTAAGCCAGGCGAACATATTGGCCTATTGTTGGCAGAGCGGAATTCCGGGTTGGCGCTTCACTTGAGTGGTGCAGTGAGCTCGCGTGTGACTGCTGCATATCAGACCTGGCTGGAGAATCCAAATGCAGACAATAGTGCTGCTTGGCTGAATACAATGATAGATCTGATCCGCTCACAGCGGGATATGCAGAATATGGAAGCCTCGTTGTATACCTTGAGTGAACTCAGCCGGAGAATACCCATGCTAAATGGCAGAAAAATCGGCAAATGGACGCAAAGCGGACAGACTGCGGCTCTGCCGGGAATGCTGTGGGAACCGAAAAATCGTTTAAAACTAAAGATGTTATTGAACCGGTTGAATCGCATGCCACTGCAATTGGAGCAAAAATGGTTGCCGCCCATACGTCGTCCGAGAAGGTTTCCGGGCCAAGCAGCCTAAAAAATGTCATATAAATCAAGAAACATGTCAGTTAGTTTCTGTTGCGGAAAGACTATTTTTTAAAAAAGCCTTTTTAGCCGTCACCCCGGCTAAAATCATGCCGGGGTGACATATTAATAGAATTTCTGAGACACGATACTAGGAGCCTGAGCAATTTTGCTTATTTTTTTGCAAAAGAATTTAATAGCCTTATTTCAGGATATTTATGTGAATCTGCATTTGCAACATCTGTTAATAATTTTTCATACCCTTTCAATAGCCGCCTCCGGAATGGGTGGCGATTTGCAGCGGATTTTCCAATTGATTAACTTTTCCGCTCATCAACATACTTGAAGCTGCGGGGAATTCGCGGCTACGTAATTAAAATATCCTCCTATAGCATAGGAAAACGCGCGGCCAAATAGAGTGGATAGCGATGTACTTTATGGACTAAATCAATATTTATATTATTAGCGCTAAAAATAGTTCGGTACGAAGGATGGTATTTTTGCGCAAATATTTTCAGACTTTTGGATTGAGTTGTCCAGCCGGACTTTACTTCGATAGGCAAAACATTTCCATCTGCTTCTTTTACAAATTCGACCTCCGCGGTACTTTCCCTCCAAGCGAATAATTCCTGGCTGCCGGCAGCCACAAACTCTTGGGCTACATAATTTTCGGCAAAATATCCTTTATAAGTGCCATAAGTATAATCCCAAATAAGCTTGGGGGCAAATGGCTTAAAGCGCCCAAAATACCAATATCAAATAAATAAAGTTTAAAATTATTTTCAGATTGATAGGCTGAAAAAGGAAGCTCACCCCTGTTTATAATATATGTCCTTAAAATAAGCCCCGCCGTATTTAGCCAATCAATCCCGCCGATTAATTTCGAAAAACGGCCGCCTTGAGAGATAACCTCTTTAAATCTAAATTTTGGAGCAGAGCCATCTTGCGTCTTGGCTAATTGCGCCGGAATGCTGCGCCATAACCGTTCCACCTGCATGGCATTTTGTTTGACGGAATGCTTGGAAATATCAGCAAAATACGCTGAAAGCAAATCATTCTGCTTTTTTCTGACCTCGACGAGTGTGGTAAAAAGATCATTTTTCTTTTCATAATGAAAAATATGGCAACAACTATAACATTAAGTTCAAGGACTTTATGACTATCTTATACATTTTGTGGTACCACTTATTGCGAAGTTTCCATTTTCAGTACCTTAACACAGATACTGCGTCAAGTCGTCTTATGACCTCTACAGCCAAAATTTTTGTCATTGATGGCCTGCTGTAATCCATCAGTTAGAAGCTGTGAAATAATT
>JAGLMY010000176.1 GCA_023139775.1 bacterium | reverse complement strand
GCCTGGCGCAAAACTCCGGCACCCAACACAACACTCAAGTTGACCGCATTCGAGATTCTATATCTACT
The DNA here is from genome assembly GCA_023139775.1 of bacterium. Taxonomy (GTDB): domain Bacteria; phylum Oederibacteriota; class JAAXVQ01; order JAAXVQ01; family JAUVAV01; genus JAGLMY01. The sequence goes on along the minus strand of JAGLMY010000176.1, from coordinate 4,245 downwards.
TTCTACTCTCGAATGCTCTAGAAAATAAAAAAGCCACCCCATTGGGTTGGCTTTTTTATTTCTGGCGGGGGCGAGTGGACGAGTTTCGAACCTGGTGCCGGATGGAACTAGCCGCCTAAGCTTGATTCGGGCTGAAAACGGAAACGCAGACGAGTATTGGTGCCTTCAGCGCTGCCTACGTTATTTTGCATTGTGATCTTCTGATTCTTTTATTACTTCTGTATATAAAGTGTATTCGATTTTAACGAATGCAACAGTCATTTCTCGTAATACAACAGCCTCTTTCTTTAAAATATTAGGTGTTTGTGTGCTTCCATGACCAGCAAGCGGTATACTGTTTCTATTTTCATACGTCCCAATGATGAAATTCAGAATTTCATTTGGTAATCCCGAGTCCTTCCTATACCTTCCAAAAAAAGATTTCAAGGTTTGATTTTGTACTGTGGCGATACCGACAATATCCTTTGCCATCGTTTCAAAAATACTCGCACTAGCGTGAAGCACAGCAGAATAATCATCGCTTTTCAGAGCATCATCCATGCGCTTTATTAGCACACGAATGTTAGGGTGTTCGCTACCATTTGATGTTTCTTCAATTTCATCAATTGGAATTACAACAACGTCCAGATTGCCGCTTTGTTCAATTATGCGAAAGGACAGATTTTCTTTTTCGAATAACTCGTTTAGTTCATCAATCCCGAAATATTCCCATTGAATTAATTCACATATTAATTCAATACATTGAATAACATTTAAGCGCCGGAAAAGAATTTCAAATTCACTAATGTGCCACCCATCTTCAGCAGGGTGATAATTACCCCAATCATCAGCTTCAAGGATATAAAGAGGAAGCCCTCGTAAATTTCTAGCACGGTTTATTATTTTATTAAGGAGAATAATTCTGACCTGAGTTTCGCTTTCATCATAGGGGATTCTTGAATCTAATAGGCGGGTAAGATAAACACGTAATTCTTGTGATATAACCTCTAATTCTAATTTGTCAATATCGTTCTTTTTAATAAATCGCGTATATCTCATTTCCAAATACCTCTACGATAAATGCAGGCGTTGGTAGCGAAATAATGTTTATCACCTTACCCAAATCACATCACAGCCTCAATAAAGCATCGCTTAACAGTGTACGAGTTTCGAACCTGGTGCCGGATGGAATTGGCGGCTTAATCTTTTTTTATTTAAAGTGGCCACCACCAATTCGATTTATAAACAACAATTCCTTTTTCAGTCCACGTTCTTTTTTCCCACATGCTTCGCCTAGGGTTACCACCATTTTTGGCATTATCAGCAAACATTTTAAATACATCTTCCGTAATATAAGTAATATAATTAGAGTCACCAAGAGCACATAATTTGGCAGCATAATTAGCAGATCGCCCAACCCAAACGAGATCATTCGAATTACGAATTCCGGTTCGCGCTACTAAAAGATCACTTGTATCTATTCCAACTGAGTGAAATAGTGAAAACGCAGAATTGGGATAGCTCTGTTTAATCAATTCATTAATTTTCCGAACAATATAATTAATCTGCAAGGCTGCTTTTGCAGCAGAAGTATTTTTGCTCTTACCAATAAAAACCGCCATTACACGATCACCATCGAATGCCGTTATCTCGCCACTATTATTGCGAATAACGCGACACGCACTGGCTAAGTATGCTTTATAAATCTCGGCAACAAATTCAGCTTTATATCCATCTACTAATCCGGTGGAATCAGCCATATCAGCATAAAGGACAGTCCCAGAAAGAGCAATGGCATCATTTCCTTCTAATCCAATGTCCTCAGTTTCAGGAACTTTACGGCCATCTCTCTTTGTCCACTTGGCAGCAAATATTTTTTTGATTTCATCAACGATTTCTTTTTCTGTCATGATATCCCCCTACTAAATTGGTCCATATTTATTAATTAGTTTGCATAGTTCTTGTATAACTGGCCGAAGACGTTTCGCCAAACCAACATGTCCCTGTCCTCGCTGATAATTTAAACAAGTCACACCTAAAAGATCGGATGGTATTTTAATATCCATTTGTTTCGGCGCGACAATATAGGTGCGTTCGCGGGATAAAGCCCCCATAAATAGCCCGAGTTCAAAAACCACATTGTCACGCGGAGCTTTTTTCTTCTTCCCTCGACTTTGTGTAAGGTCATCAGGGCTAAATACTATCACTGCAAAATCCATTTCTTTAGTCATTCGAATAAGCTCTTCAATAGTCGTCTTTGAACACTCAAAAATCCCCTTGGACCAAATCTGGGGTACATAGGCAAATTTAGATAAAGACTTATATATGCTTTCAGCGATCAAGCAACCTTCCGACGATGATCCGATAAAAATCGCAGGTTCATTTCGTGGCACTGTATGGAATTTATTCCGCTCTTTAAGTCTTCGACCAATTGCAACAGCAGTACGGCGCCATAAATCAGGATATTTATTTGCAACTTGCGTAAATTTTGGTTCAATAATTTGTGCCACAATGGTAGGTTCTAAGACACGTACTGTAGCACTACGACGGGCTGTTGTATCAATCAATGCCATTTCCCCTACGTGTTCACCTGATTTGCGACTGGCGATTTCACGCCCATTAATGATAATTGCAACTGATCCAGAAAGAATGAAATAAATATCATTGTCTGTGCCATCCTGAAGCATCAGCTCAACCTTTGGTTTAAGCTCTCGAATATTTGAGCTACGAGCCAACTCTTTTGCTATCTGCAAATTTCCAGCAACCAAATCCTGCTCGCAAAGGACATCAACCAACTTTTGCTTGCCTTTGGCTCCGATAAATCTGCAAATCATATTTGGGCTATATTTTCTCTGCATATTTTTCCATTTCTTAATATTTCTTATGCCAAAATTGCACTGTATGGGTGCCGGAGTTAACTTATTACCTGAATTTTGCACCGAAATCTAATTTTCTATTCGTCCACAACCTAATTCGCTTTTCCTACCGGCGTTATTGGCACTCCGTGCAAGAAATTTCTTGCACGAAAACCGAAATATTTTCAAGCTGCTAGTGGCAAAACCTTTCGTCGCTTATCCAAATATTTAAGAAATTCTATTAGCCCTTCGGCCCGAGCATCATGCAATGAGTATTTAACTACATCTCGTCGTCCGTGATATTGAATTTTGGCTGCCACGTACAGTAGTTTTAGTCGGGCAATTCGAATAGTGTGATCAGGTATTGTGATTTTTTTGCTTTCTGCAACTTCCAGTCCGCGACGTTGTTTCTGTTCGCAATGTCCTGCCAGGAGTTTCATCCACCGCCACAGGTTATAGGCTAGCATGACGATTTGAAAGAACGCATGATTACTTTGAAAATTCCGTGAGGGGACCGCTAATATACCTTCCCGTTGTGCTTCGCCGATCAAATTTTCCACCCCGGCCCTACGGTTATAGTTGGCAATAACAATATGTGGTCTTTCTGTTAGATTAGTGACAAAAATCCGATAGACATACCCCTCACATTCTGGAAGATTCAGTTGTTTCTGATCTGCTTTTTCCTGTCTTATGCGCATCACCACAAACCGGCATGATTCTTCCCATTTCGTCGGTTGATAAATGCATTCATTGTAATCGTACTCACCATGCCGATACCATTTGCTCTTCGCAAACGGCGGCTCACACTGTTTGTTTCCAAAAACATCATTCAAAATTCCGGGGACACCATACTTAATTGTCAGCCACAACTAATCTAAATAAGTATGGTGCCCCCGAAATTTCTAAAATACTCCACCTTGAAAAGCAGGGGATTCGCGGCTAGGTCTTAATTTCCATAATAATATTATCGGTTTTATTTGCTCTTTGGCTTAGTCGAAACGAAGAAAACCGGCTGATATTGACGGGCTATCGAAGCTACCGGGTGACAGACGATTACTCAGGCTATGATGGGATGGGGATAAGTGAAGGGATTATTCATGTGTTATGTTGGGCGTATGCGCGTAACTAACGGGACGTTGTTTCGTTGTCCAGTTATCACCTAATTCCTCCTTTATAATTTTACCCTGGTTAACCAAATAGTATATTCCCGATCGACGAAGCTTCCTTTGCCGCAGGGGGCCACTTATTTTAAAATATGTTGATAGTTTCTTACATACACTTACTACTAATCCCGTTTCTTATATGTATTCTCCCTTGTCTTGGCATAGTTATTTAGACTGGCATTTTTCTTTTACTTTTTTTCAAAAATATCGCAAATATCAACTGGACAACTAAACTACGTCCCCTTTAA
>JAGLMY010000175.1 GCA_023139775.1 bacterium | reverse complement strand
TAAACCCTCGGGAATGACAACCTTTATTTAACTGCAGTTTACTGACATGCTACTTAAATATTGGGTTTTAATTTGCACTTAACTCAAGAAGGGTTATAATACCCAAAGTTGGATTCGGAATAGAGGATGAAAGCAATAAAAAACAGATATGATGTCATTGTTGTCGGTGGTGGGCACGCAGGTATTGAAGCGGCCTCTGCCTCGGCCCGTCTTGATTGTCAGGTCCTGTTGGTTACTCAGCAAATGGATAAAATTGGAGAACTGAGTTGCAATCCGGCCATTGGCGGAGTGGGTAAAGGCCAATTGGTTAAAGAGGTGGATGCCTTAGGCGGTTTGATGGGAGAACTTGCGGATGCCGCGTGCATTCAATATCGTCGTTTGAATGCCACCCGTGGAGCAGCAGTCCAATCCACGCGTATGCAAGTGGACATGACTGCGTATGCTAAAGCTGCGCAAGCTCGTTTGCGGACAACACCGAATTTGGAAATCATAGAAGATGAAGTTTTTGAGGTGCTGGGGGATGAACAGGGGGTGCAAGGTGTTGCTTTGGCCGGCCAGGGAAAAATCCGGACCGCCACAGTGGTTCTGACGCCCGGCACTTTTTTTAACGGACTCATACATATTGGTCATAAGCATTTTTCCGGTGGGCGAATGGGAGGTCCCAGCTCGGAAAAATTACCGGCAAGTCTGAAGAAAATGGGTTTTATCTTTGGTCGTTTTAAAACCGGCACCACGCCGCGTTTAAGCAGTAAAACCATAAATTACTTAAAATTAAGAGAACAGCCCGGTGATCCGGAATGTTCTTCGTTTTCGTTCCGGTCAGCGGAAGAGCCGCGCTTGCGGCAAGTCTCCTGCTTTTTAGGGGATACCAATCCGAAAACGCATGCCATTATCCGAAATAATTTGCAGCAATCAGCTTTGTATTCCGGCATTATCACCGGAACCGGGGTGCGGTACTGTCCGTCCATCGAGGATAAAATTGTAAAGTTTGCTGATCGTGAGAGTCATCATGTGTTTGTGGAACCGGAAGGATTGGATACGGATCGCATTTATCCCAACGGCACGTCCAACAGTCTGCCGGTAGAAATTCAGAAGGAGTTGATCCACTCTATTGTCGGCCTGGAACAGGCGGAAATCCTTCAACCCGGCTATGGGATTGAGCATGATTATGTCTTGCCAACCCAGCTCAAGGCCACGTTGGAATCCAAACGCGTACCGGGTCTCTATTTTGCCGGTCAAATCAACGGCACCACCGGATACGAAGAGGCCGCAGCACAAGGTTTGTTGGCAGGGATCAATGCCGCCAGACAAGCGCAGGCAAAAGGATCAATTATCTTGGATCGTTCACAAGCTTACCTGGGTGTGCTGGTGGATGATTTAGTGACCAAAGGGACCAATGAGCCTTATCGCATGTTTACTTCACGCGTGGAATACCGCCTGGTTATACGTGAAGACAATGCGGATCAACGTCTCACGTCTTTGGGATATGAGCTGGGCTTGATCACTGACCGGAATTTTAAAAATTTCCAGAATAAGCAAAAGCAAATTGAAGCTGAGTTGAAGCGTATCAAAACAGAGAAAATCACAGCCACAACGCAAAGTGATACCAACATGCGAAAGTGTGGTACTGCACCTTTCTCAGGCGCAGTGTTGTGGATTGATTTGTTGCGTCGTCCTGAGGTCACGTATCATGAACTCATGGCTTTGGATCAGGGAGCAGATCTGGTGCCGCGCGCGGTTCGGGAATGTGTTGAGATTCAGGTGAAATACGAGGGATATATTCGCCGCCAAACGGTGGAAATAGAAAAATTTCAGCATCTGGAAAACATCCGGATTCCGGATGGTTTTGTTTATCAAAATTTACCAGGAATATCTCTGGAAGTGGCAGAGAAGCTCACCCGGATGCAGCCCAGGAATCTGGGACAAGCCGGACGGATATCCGGAATTACTCCTGGAGCCATATCACAATTAATGTTTCATACCAGCAAAAATAGTGGTAAGGTTGAGAGGTCCTCGCCGACAGGGGACAATGAATCACCCCTTTGAAAAGCCGAGGTGTTCTTGCCATGAACCAACCCGGATACCGCACTCTATCTTCGTATTTGAAAAATAAATTTGGGCAAGCGGTTAGAAAACTCAGCCTGGACGCAGGCTTTACCTGTCCGAACCGCGATAGCACCTTTTCCGATGTTGGTTGTATTTACTGTGAACCGGAAAGTTTTTCCATGTTTAGCAGTCCAGCGGCGCCGTCTTTGATACAGCAAATTCGTCAAGGCATTGAATCCGGACATCGCCGCGGCGCACATCGTTTTATTGCGTATTTTCAGGCCTACACCAATACGTATGGCCCAGTGGGCAAACTAAAGGATATCTACGATACTATTCATGCGTTTCCTGAAATCGTCGGACTGGCGATTGGTACCCGGCCGGATTGTGTGGACAAAGAAAAATTGAAACTCATAGCGTCCTATACTAAGGACTATGATGTGTGGCTGGATTATGGAGTGCAAAGCATTCACGAACAAACCCTGAACCGGATCAATCGCGGACATGGACCCGAAGCCATATTTCGTGCGGTCTTGCTGACACGGGAATATCCCGGGCTAAAAATCTGCGCGCACGTCATCTTGGGATTACCGGGAGAAGACGCGGAAATGGAGCTGGCCACAGCCAAAGCATTGGCCAAAATGAAAATAGAGGGAATCAAGTTTCATCCTCTGTATGTGATCAAAGGCACACGTTTGGCCGAAGAGTATGAAAATCAGAGGTACCAACCCCTGGCTATGCAAATATATGTTGATCGGCTGATCCGTTTTTTGGAAGTGACCTGGCCGGAGACCGTGATCCAGCGCTTGTCCGCGGACAGCCTGGGAGACAAGTTGCTCGCACCCCAGTGGCTGCGTGAAAAAAGCAGTGTAGTGCAGGCTATACAGAAGAAGCTGGAAGCAGAGGATACCTGGCAGGGAAAATTGTATAAGGAAGAAGTGCCGGTTTAAGAATACAGTAGTCAGGAGCCGGAACAAAGTAGATACTTATTCAAATCCGTGCGGACCGGTCATGGGTACGAAAACCACACCGATGACATTACGGAAAGTGAGTTGGCCGGATTCGGATTTGGTGACAACGGTTAAGGTTTGATATTCCAATGTCTGACCAAGAGGTAAGACAATACGTCCAGTGGGTTTCAATTGCTCAATCAAGGGTGGGGGCACCTTATGAATAGCACAGGTAATTATAATGCCGTCAAAAGGTCCGTGTTCCGGCCAGCCCATAAAACCGTCGCCGGCCTTGACCATCACCTGTTCAGCATATCCCAGCCCTTGAAGTGTGGCTCGAGCTATATCCGCCAGCGGCTCAACAATTTCAAGGGTAAAAACTTGCGCTCCCATTTGTGCCAGCACCGCAGCTTGATACCCGGATCCGGTTCCGACTTCCAGGATTTTGTCCCCGGGCTGCACTTGCAGCAATTCGGTCATTAAACCAACAATGTACGGTTGAGAAATGGTCTGGCCCTGCTGAATCGGTAAGGCGGAATCACAATAGGCGAAAGAACGCTCGGCCATGGGAACAAAGAGATGACGTTCCACCCGGCGCATGGCCTCGAGCACAGTAGGTGAATTCACTCCGCGGCCGGCAATTTGAGTTTTTACCATGTTTAAACGAGCTTGCGTCATTATGTCTTGGTGTTTGAATTGTTCTGGACCGGTTTCAGGCATGCAGCCACTTCCTAGGAGTAGTAAAGAAAGCAATATAGCACGGGGGATGATTTTTATCCAATCCATCCGAAATAACGGCATTCACATTTCCTCTGAGAAAAATTACTTGCTACTCTTTACTCTAAGCCTGAATACTGTGAAAGTCAAGCTGAACGTCAGTTCTCGGAAGTAGTGCCGGTACGATAAAGATCGCTGTTAAATGCTCATATTCCGGCTTTGCCACAGTGCTGCTTTCTCGTATAATATTCCCAACAATATTATGAAGGTGAGTGGAAAGACAATGTCGGAAAAGAAAGCAATTGTATTGTTGTCCGGAGGATTGGATTCAGCAGTGACCCTGGCCTATGCTATAAAGCAAGGCTTCTGCTGCTATGCCTTGTCCTTTGATTACGGGCAGCGGCATAAGATTGAGCTTAAACGGGCTAAAAAAATAGCAACCACCCTGGGTGCGCAAGTACACAAGGTGGTTGCTGTGGACTTGCGCAGTTTTGGCGGGTCAGCGCTGACTGCTGATATTCCAGTGCCCGCGGCCAGAGAGCAGATTGGTGAGCAGGAGCAAATACCTGCTACCTATGTACCGGCCCGGAACACGGTATTTTTATCCTTGGCACTAGCCTGGGCGGAAGTAGTGCACGCAGAGGCGATTTTTATTGGAGCCAATAGTGTGGATTATTCCGGCTATCCGGATTGTAGGCCGGAATATTTAGAAGCCTACGAGAAATTGGCCGGGTTGGCAACCAAAGCAGGGACCAGTGAGCAGTGGCAATTAAAAATTGCGGCGCCCTTATTACGTATGACCAAGGCGGATATTGTGAAACTGGGAAAAGAATTGGAGTTGGATTTTTCGCTTACCTCGTCATGTTACAACCCTCAGCAGGACGGTACCCCCTGCCGGAATTGTGAAGCCTGTCTACTAAGGGCCAAAGGATTTGCTGAAGCCAATGAGATAGATACTACTATCCCGTAATTGGAGGTGTACGGCGCGTCTTGGCCGGAACATATGTTTTAAAGGTGACAATAATTGAAAATGAGGGCTAACACTGTTTTAAGCTTTATGGTAATATATCCCCCAGATAAATTTATATATGCAATTGAAACCTAACCCGGACAAGCCGGAACCAAAAATATTTGACAAGATTAACAAGATATACAGGATTTTAAATAAATTCCAGCAATCCTGTTATCCTGTCAAAAGAATTTTTTTGCGCTCTTTACGGTGAATGATTTTCTGCCATAAAAAGCACGAATTTGAAAATTAAGATACTAAGGAGAATTAGCAGTATGACAGCACAACCAGAAAGTACGGTTTTAACCGAAAAGCAAGAGGAGAGTACTCAAATGTCAACCAAAGTTGAAATTTTCAGTGATAGCCCCCATGTAGTAGCGGATATGGGTCTGGCTGATTGGGGAAGAAAAGAGATTGAGATTGCTGAGCAGGAAATGCCCGGCCTGATGGCGATTCGGAAAAAGTATGCCAAAGAGCAGCCATTAAAAGACGTGCGTATTACCGGATCATTACATATGACTATTCAGACTGCAGTAC
>JAGLMY010000174.1 GCA_023139775.1 bacterium | reverse complement strand
TATAAAAGTTGCACCGGACCAAACAGAAAAAGAAGATGTTATTGAAACTGTTTATTTATTGGTAACTGATAGAGCGCAAAAAGTATTATATCTGGATAAAGCCGGCATTGTGCTGGATGTCGGCAGAATTCATTATAGAGAAGTGGTACTTAAAAAAATGATTGCGCCCACTCCGCCGGCTGGTGATCATGAAAATGTTATTCTTGATCCTGATGTCTGGAAAGTTGTAGGACGCCTACGCAACCGCAAACAGGAACCATTGCGTCAAGTAGAGGTCAGTCTATATGATAAAGATCAAAAATATGATGATCTCCTGAAATCAACCACGACAAATGATCAGGGTGAATTTGAACTGATTTACCGAACGGAAGATTTTAAAGAAGGGGCCGATAGCTGGCCGGACTTATACTTAAAAGTCATGGATAAAGACGGGCAGGTTTTGCATGAGACAAAAAAAGCCGCCCGTTTTAACGCGGGACGCGTGGAACAATATGATATTACCATTGCTACTGCTGCTAAAACCGAAGAGCCGGCAGAAAAGAAAAAGGAGGTCAAACCAAAAGTTTCCTCTGAGCAGATAAAAAAAGCCAAGCCCCCAAAAAAGATTCCTGGGAGTGAGAAAAAAAATATCAAGAAGCGGCCCGGGAAGTAATCGCGATGAAAACGCGGGCCGGTCAGCATCAATGGCTTAAGCACGCCAAGTCCATCCAGCCGGCGCTGCAAAGAGCAAGCGCCGTTCTGCCTGCGCCCTTAAGCACATCTGATGGGATATCCAAAATCTGCTCCTGTGAAGGCGATTGTCCCACTTGTCTGCCAATACCAACCAAACATGTTATAGGCCAAGAAGGCGATCCTTATGAAAAAGCAGCGGATAGGACCGCTCAAGCGGTTTTAAGTAATCCCGGCAACATTAAACCAAAGAACTCACCAACAAATCGTTTTATGCCTGCCTCACGATATCAGGGCCAGGGAACATCGATGGCTGCTAATGAACGGCAATATTTTGAAGATCGATTCAGGCAGGATTTTAGCCATATCCAAATTCATCGTGATGATTATGCCCGGCAATTAACCGCCGGCTTAGGCGCCCGGGCTTTTGCCTATGGTAACCACCTGTATTTTAACAATAATGTTTATTCCCCCTTCACAGCTGAAGGGCGAAGGATTATTGCCCATGAATTGGCCCATACCAATCAGCAGACCCAAGCAGGACAAGCAAAAGCGCAATGCTGGCCGGCCTCAAATCATCAGACCATTACTAAAGAGGTGGTTAATGCCCACTTTGCCGGACAACTCAGTAGTGACGCATTGTTAAAACTGGCTTTTTATGCCGGGCAGTTAGATCAGCGGGGATGTAATTATGTTTATTATGCCCAGGATTTTATTTTAGCCAAAACGCCGATTATCGGTCCAATCATCAAAAGTCCATCGATTCCTATTTTGTCGTTTTTCACCGCCAAACTAAGGAATTACGAAGCACCAAATCATGGAGAGGCCAACTTATACAAATATCCTGGTACTAAAACTGAAGAGAACAGGCAACGCATGATTGAGCATCTGGAAAAAGCCAAAAGCATGATCTCTAAAAACGGGCTTACCAAACAGGCCATGGTGTATTGGGGCATGGCCTTACATGCTGGTCAGGACCGGGGGTCCCATCAGGAAGGCAGCAAAGGCAAAGGCCATGATCGTAAAAAGGATGATGCCGGCAATCCCTGGAATTGTGATAGTCCCAAAGATAATTCCGGAGGTTATATTGTTGCTAAAAATCATACCAAGACCTTAATCAGCAATATGTTGAGAGCCCTGAGTCCAACGCACCTGTCGGCATTAAAAACTGTGAACTTCGGTAGCCTGGCCGGTCAACCGGGTCCGCAGGTGGGCACCTTACCAACACCGGCTAGTCCGGGTATTCCAAAAGACCACACCTCAAGACGGCTGATGTACCTGACTATCATGAAACGCATGATTTATGGCAAGGATGATATGCCTAAACGATTATTTGGTATGATGCCCTTAATGACCAAAGTGGGCTTAAGCATCAGCGGCAGGCATAAAAAAATGCTGACCGTTGAGCCCCAGATTGGTCTTCGGGTGATGAAGCCAACACCATTATCCTATCTTGATGTCTTTACCGGACCAGCAGTCGGTGTTGGCCTGGATCAAAAAAAAGGAGCCTTTGGCTGGGCTCTGTCCGCGCAACTGGGCTTGATCGGCGAACAGGATGATCTTAATCTAATGCTCAATCAATCCTGGACAACAGCCGGCAGTACCACAGTGATAGGCTTTGGCGGAACCTTTGATGAAGTCAAACTCATTGAAAAAATATTCGGGAGGTGATTCATGAAAATACGAGTACTTGAAAAACAAGCTGACAGCAAAACATCGGCTCATCACTTTCAGCCTCAGGAGAAAACAGCTTCTCCGGTCATGGAAATGATGAGTCCACCATCTCCAGATTGCCTCTATGAAAGCGATTATCCCACTTCTCTGCCAGCGCAAGCCAAGCTACAGGTTGGTCAAGCGAATGATCGCTATGAACAGGAAGCTGACCAGGTCGCTGAGTCAATCGTTGGAAACACCCACACCCAATCTGTAACACCAACCAATAGTATATCCGCGCCGCTTATCCAAAGACAAGCGGAAGATGAGGAAGCACCATTTCCGGAAGAAGAAGAGGAGGAAGAAGAAGAGCCAGCAGAGGGGTAATAGGAAAATAAACAGCTGCTACTTTTGAAATAAAAAAATAGGCGGCCAATATAAAATGAAAACAAAAGCTATTGATAATAAAAAGAGCAGTCAGCCGGAGGTTAAGAACCCGGAAGTCCAAAATACCGGGCCGGCCACGACCCTGGACATGAATAGTGGCTTGGCTAAAATATGTCCCTGCGAGGGGTCGTGTCCCCGCTGTTCATCCCTACAGACAAAAATTAAAAGTGGATCATCTAATGATTACCATGAGAAAGAGCAACTTTCCAGGTACGTGCCGGCCTACCCCAACAGTTCCGGAACAGACAAGCAACCCAGGCAGGGGTCATTTCAAGCAGTTCCGATGGGCAAAGAAAATAATAATGCTTTTTATAACGCTCTACGCGGAACGGGTATGGCGTTGACTGAAAAAGAACGGGAACAATTTGAACCACGCTTTGGGACGGATTTTAAAAATGTGCGCCTGCACAATTCACTCCGGGCGTATAAATTAGCCGACCAAATTCACGCGCGGGCATTTACCTATAAAAACAACATTGTATTTAACCGTGGAGAATATAATACAACGTCCTATGCCGGACAAAAACTATTGGCTCATGAATTAACCCATGTTATTCAGCAAACCAATGCCGCTAATATAATGCCGGAAAAAATCAGTAGTGTTGCCGGAAACCAACAAGTAATACAGCGCGAATTTGATCGTACCCGGTTACAAACCTACTTAAATGAAACCTATAATAGCTCAGTCATTGAAAGCCGCAGGGAATATGCCATTACCCAGTTGTTGGATCATAAGAACGATGTACTAAGTGCTTGCCGTCAGCATGGTGTTGATAAACCTTCTTTTCCAGCTGCTGTGATTTGGCAGGAATTATATTTTAGAGGTGCTGATTTAACCAGCGGGGCACAAGATGTTTGGTCTGTATTTGGTCCCCTTGGCGGGGGTAATTGGTCATTAGGCCTTGCCCAGGTTCGACCAAGTACTGCGGCCCAGGTGATAGGTGATATCCCGTTTAGGCCGCGATCGGAAATGGCCACGACGCAGGAAGAATATGAGGAATTACCCTGGAATTTAAGAGCAGCCTACCGTGCGTTGCTTGCCTATGATGTTAACTATAATGTTTATATTGCGGTTGGCTATTTAAAATTATTAAAGGAACGCCGCTATGGCACCAGCAGCTGGACCTCTTTAAGTGAGCCTCAATTGGAGTTGATAGCATCAGAATATAGTCATGGACCCTATCCCATGCGCCATACCACACCTAATCATAACGGAAGACAAGCCATGACGATTTGGTGGGGCGGCTGGTTCGGGACAAGTTGTGTTCAGGCAGAGTTTTAAAACTATTTAAAAGGTGCATCCATGAAAATAAGACAAAGCCATAATCCATATCATTTACACAAAACCATGTTTAACCCTAACCAGGGGAACCATGGACAGCATCAGGTTGCCGGCCCTTTGACTGACTTATGGGGAAGCCAAAGATATGACTGTCCTTGCGAAGGCACTTGTCCTAAATGTTTACCACTTCAAATGAAAGAAAAAAATAACACCAGGAATAATCATTTGGAAATGGAAGCCGATCATCTGGCCGCGCAATGGACACAAGGAGAACGATCAAATTTACTAAGCACTATAGGCAACCAAGTCCATATTCATCATGATGCAACCGCTCATCAGGCCGCAGAAGGTATGCATGCCAGAGCCTTCACCAGGGGTAAGCATATCTATTTCAATCACGGTGAATATAATCCCGGAACACCTAAAGGCCAGCAGTTGCTTGCTCATGAAATGGCCCATGTTCATCAACAGGCAAAGCAAAAAACACCGGCCATCCAAAAAAATGACAAAGGCACAAAAAAAGAAGCCGCCCCGAATGTCACCACACTAGTGCCCTGGTCAGTGGGAACATCTGTATATTTTGATTTATTGGTTGATACATTCAGCGGACAAGTAACCGAACGTGATGTGATTAAAGATCGAATTGGCCTCAACATATCTTTACCGGTTAAGCTGGAATTAAACTTAAATACTGATAAAGCCACTGGTACTCAGACAGTGGGCATGACACCTTATTTAAAGGTTAATAAGCAATTTGTCAAAATACCTGTTCCCGGCAATAGTTTGCCCACAATAACCTTATCAACAGGTTCTAAAGGCGAAGTCATGATTAATGGATTTAATGTGAAAAAAAATCCCAAAGGACTTATGCTCACAAAAAAAGTGACTATTCCCTGGCCTGGAAAAGATAAAGAAATAGAAATAACAGTAGGTACTATTGAAGGTATGACCACACCGGCTGCCACCACAAAATCAGGTCATTTAAAAGCACCTCAAGGTGGGTTCACTTCATTAAGACAACTGCTTCCTTTTATTATGGGCAGTCAAATCAAACTAAGTGCGCTGCTCTATGGTGAACAAACCTTTACCATAAGTCCTGGCAAAGGTGGGCAAGGATTGGCTTTAAGCGGCAAGTTGACGCTTAATATTGTATTAAAAGGAAGTGCTCATGATATTAAAGCGGATGTTTCTTTAAAACTTGGAACTAAGGAAGAGAATCCTGCAATCCCGATAGAGCAAAACGTTGTGCTTCCAATAACCAAAACAAGCAAAGGCATTACCTTTACGTTACCGGGATTCAATAAAAAAATAGAATTGGTTCCAACCACCAAAGCCCTGAAAATGTTCGCCGGACCTTTGCAAGTCGGTGCATTGTCACCAGTTAGAAAAAGTTTCCCCGGCACACCACCATGGGTACCGAAGCCCATAACACCACCGCTTTACAGTCCCTTAAGTATACCCGGCAGGACAAGCATGCCTTTAGGTGGATTAAGATTTGAAGTAGACAACATGTTTTTAATGCGATCAATGATGAACGATTTACTTAGTCCCAATTCAACCATTCTCTCAATGCTTCCAGGCAAAGATTGGAAAAAAGGATTAACAGCCACAGGAAAGCAATTGCGGCAAGCCAGTGAACATTTTGAAACTGATATGACGGCGCTTATGTTAAATGGTGTCAAACGGTATCTTTCAATCAAACATGGATTCCAAACAAATGCGTCTTCAACCGGTCAAAAAGCATGGCTGGCACCTTCCATAGGCATAAGCGGCAACTTGCCGTTTAAACAATTAAAACTGTTTTTTTATGCAGGGGCCGGGCTGCCGATAGGAATGCATCATATTGGTAAAAAAACTGAGAAAGCCTTGAACTTGAGTTTATATACTGATGTGGCGTTATCCGGAACAGAGGATGAATGGTCAACAGCTATACGTTATCAAGTCGGCACAGGTGACGTACCTCATGCCGGTTTTTTAATGTTTGATTTCGCATTTGATGAAAGCCAATGGTTTAAATAATATGAATAAATAACATGCCGTGCATAATGAGGCGCATAATTTTTATATACTCAAGAAGAATGTGAGCACTAGCTCAGTGGAGGACCTAACCCTATGCGCATTAAAATGGTTGCTCCAAACAAAGTTGCACCTAACGCTATTGTTCAAAAAAATTCCTCCGTGTCCCTACAGCCCAATCAAACAGGATTAGCGCAAGATAAGCGAGTTGAACAATGCCTCTGTGATGGTCATTGTCCACGATGTTTACCGCTACAACCAAAACGAAAAAATGAGAATCCTGGAAATGTTCCTGTCACCACTGCTGATCTAAACGTCCTAAAGCAAGGCGGAAATCCATTACCAAAATCAGAGCAACAATTTTTTGAATCGCGTTTTGGACATGATTTTAGTGGGGTAAGAATTCACTCTGGGGCTCAGGCCAATCAGTTGGCTGAACAATACAATGCCAAGGCCTTGACAAGTGGTAAGAATATTGTATTTAATGCCAGGGCTTATTCTCCTGGGACCAAAGCAGGCCAACGCTTGCTGGCCCATGAGTTGACTCATGTACTCCAGCAACGATCCGGGAAAAACACGCCTGAGTTGCAATGCAAATACCAATTGGAAAAAGATTTATATGACTTTGTCCAGGACCAACCACGTTTGGCTTCCAGTAAAATAGGTTCCAGTCCGGACACATTTTATTATCCCAGCAAATATAAAAAAAACACGAAGAAAACCGCTTTTGTGGTCGCGGGGATTCACGGCAATGAAAAGAGTGCCTGGAAATTAGGCAAGCGCGCCCAATCCAATTTGCAAGCTGGTACACCGAAACCGGATTTTCACACGATTATTATTCCGCGGGCTAACCCCACAACACAACGTTCAGCCGGAAAAGGACTTGCCTATGAAAGCGACCTTAATCGGGCGTTTGGAACCGGTTACACCAGCCCCAATCCCTATGCCGCTACCATAACCAATGTGGTCAAAGAGTTTGATCCTGAGCAGGTACTTAGCATCCATAGTATTAGCAGTTCCCAAAAGGTTGGAATTTATTTGGACCCAATTCATGCCCGTAAAAAAATGACGCCAGCCGCAATAAAAGCACTGCTGCCAAAGAACAAGGATATTAAAAAGCTATATAAGCTGCTAAAAAATAAATTGCGGGCCAAGAAAATGAATCCAAATTTAATCTGGGACCTCATGATTGACCGCTTATCTTATCCCGACATCACAACACCTTTTTTTAAAGAAATCGCCTATATTTTTAAGGATGAAAACAAAGCTGCCATGGAACTGACAGAAAAAATGATTACTGCGGTAAATCCTGCCGCGACCACAACCTTGACCCCTGGAAATAAACCCAGCAAAGCGTTTCCGACACCACTTTATCCGGATATTTCCAAATCCGCTGCTTATAATTTATTATATCCGCAGCAACAGCAGGTCCAAAAAAAATCAATTAGTTTAGGTGAATGGCTTTCCGGTCATGGAAAGACAGTGGTAACAATGGAATTACCCCAGTGGCAGGGGTCAAAAACCTGGGCAAAGATATTGCCTTTTTTAAAAGCCATTTGGAGGTTTCTTAAATTTTAACTGGGAAAAAGGTGCCAAGCACAAATGACTTTGAATTTTATGTTCAGGCTTGATTATAAAGAATATTCCGGTTTGAGGTCGCATTTTGCGACCACCTCTATAAGCTTAAATTTTCAGCGGCTGTCAAGGCATTGCTTTACAGAAAGCCATAAAAGCGGTACAATCTACGCTTCATTCAGTGCAAAAGATCAATAGGCACACACTATGGGCTTGACGTTAGGTAGTGTTTTAAAGAAGAGATGAACGATATGAGTTACGCAAGTGAAATCAGTAAAAGAAGGACCTTTGCCATCATCAGCCATCCGGATGCCGGGAAAACCACGCTGACGGAAAAATTTCTGCTTTTTGCCGGCGCCATTCAAAGCGCCGGGGCGGTTAAATCCAACAAGATCAAAAAAAGCACCATGTCCGATTTTATGGAAATCGAGCGCCAGCGTGGTATTTCGGTCGCCTCAGCGGTTATGAGCTTTGAATACCGTGGTTTGAAAATAAATTTATTGGACACCCCGGGACACAAGGATTTTTCGGAAGATACCTACCGGACGCTGACGGCTGTGGACAGCGTGATACTCATTGTGGACAGCGTCAAAGGGGTTGAAGAACAAACGGAAAATTTGATGAAAGTCTGCCGGATGCGAAAAACCCCGGTGATTATTTTTATCAACAAGCTTGATCGCGAGGGGCGCAGCTCCTTTGATTTGCTGGACGAAATTGAGAGTAAAATAGCGCTTAAGGTTCTGCCTTTGAGCTGGCCTATCAGCCGCGGCGCGGATTTCAAAGGTGTTTATAGTCTATATGAGAAAAAAATCCGGCTTTTCGATATTCATCCAACCGAGGCTGAGGACGCGATTACGATCTCTGATTTGCACAGTGCAGAGTTGGAAAGGACAGTCGGGGAGGTGTTGGCCGGCCAATTGCGCGAGGATGTGGAATTACTTAGCGGAGTTTACGGTTTTTTTGAAAAGCAACAGTATCTGGCGGGAGAAGTGGCGCCGGTATTTTTCGGCAGCGCGCTGAACAATTTTGGTGTCAAGGAACTGCTGGATACGTTTGTTGATATCGCGCCGTTGCCCATGCCCCGCGACTCGGATCAACGCGCCATCCTGCCGGAGGAAGAGGCCTTTAGCGGGTTTGTCTTTAAAATTCACGCCAACTTGGATCTGCGCCATCGCGATCGTATCGCTTTTTTGAGAGTTTGTTCCGGAAAATTCGAACGGAACAAATTTTACCGGCACGTGCGTCTGAAAACCAATCTGCGCTTTTCTAATCCAGCCAGCTTTCTGGGGCAGAAAAAAGACGTGATTGACGAAGCCTATCCCGGTGATGTGATCGGCCTGTATGACCGTGGAAATTTTAAAATCGGCGATACTCTGACCGACGGGGCGGCATTCACGTTTCAAGGCATTCCCAGTTTTTCCCCGGAGATCTTCCGGGAACTTATCAAAACCGCCTTAACCGGCAAGCAATTGGAAAAAGGAATTAAGCATCTCACTGACGAGGGCGTGGCGCAGTTGTTCACCATGGATGACGGTCGGCGCAAGATTATCGGCACTGTAGGGCAGCTTCAATTTGAGGTTATCCAGTACCGTCTGGAACATGAGTACGGAGCCAAATGCCGGTTTGAGCCACTGGCTTTTTACAAGGCCTGCTGGATTACGTCACACAATCTTATCCAGTGGGAAGACTTTTGCCGGTACAGATCTGACCGTATCGGTCTGGATAAAGACGGGCGTCCGGTTTTTTTCGTTGAATCGGAATGGATGCTGCATCATTATATAAAACAATATGCGGATATTGATTTTCGCCTAACCTCAGAGATCAAGGCCGTGCCTCCGGCAAAAGAGACTGCGATGGCGTAAGGCCGTGGGGACGTGGATAGGGATATGTCAGTGAACCAATGGAAAGAAAATTAACCGCCGAT
>JAGLMY010000173.1 GCA_023139775.1 bacterium | reverse complement strand
TCGGCGTTCATCGGCGGTTAATTTTGGTTCCGGTTTATCCGAATTAGGTTTTTTCCGCTTCACTGACATGATGCTCCTTTCTGTTAATCCATCTTGACACCCAATACTCATCGGTGGTACCATTTTTCCAACATCTCCATAATAAACTTATTCTACAAGGAAAATCATGAAGCAGCTGACTGCGGTTCTTCAATTGATACGGCCCAAGCAGTGGACCAAGAATTTGGTGGTCTTTGCCGGGTTGATGTTTACCGGCAGTTTTTTTAATCTTGAGCTTTTTCTGCGTGTTTCGCAGGCTTTTGTGATCTTCTGTCTGGCAGCCGGCGCGATCTATATTTTAAATGATATAAAGGATACAGAGAGTGACCAACAACATCCGGAAAAGAAAAAACGGCCTTTAGCTGCTAAAAAGATCAAGCCCCGGACCGCACTGATTGTCTCTATGTTCTTATTGCTTGTGAGCTTGGGCTGGAGTTTTCTAATCGCGCCGATCTTTTTCTACTCAGTACTGGGGTATATTCTGCTCAATTTTGCTTATACTTGGGGCTTGAAAAACCATGTAATTTTAGATGTGTTTATCGTGACCTGCGGTTTTGTAATCCGCGCGGCAGCCGGTGCCTGGATTATTGAGGCGCCCATCTCGCCCTGGCTCTTGATCGTGACCACCTTGCTGGCGCTCTTTCTGGGTTTCGCCAAACGCCGGCACGAGTTGATCACCATGGGCGATCATGCGACCAAGCATCGGAAATCTTTGGGCGAGTACTCGCCGGAATTATTGGATCAGTTCATGAGTGTGGTGGCCTCATCCACCATTATCGCGTACTCTTTGTATGCCTTTACCTCAACCACTGCGCAAGAGTACCACTATTTGATGCTTACTATTCCGTTTGTGATCTACGGAATTCTGCGTTATCTGTATCTGGTGTATCAACGCAATCTGGGCGGCGCGCCGGAATTGATTTTGTTACGGGACAAACCCTTGATAACTGTCATTTTGCTCTGGGTACTGACAGTGGGTTTTATTATTCACTTAGGATAGGATATGAAGAAGACAAAAAAACCAACTTCCCAGCTAAGCACCAAAAAGACCGGAAAAAAAACTAAAAAAAAAGCGGTACTCTTAAAACCTGTGGCGAAAAAAGCAGTTAAAAAAACCATAGTAAAAGGCAAGGTCACGGTAAAAAAAGGGATTACTTTTCGCACCCCAATTAAAAAAACCAAAGTGGCCGGCAAAACTAAACGTCTGTCCATACGCAGGCCGAAGGCCGAATCCGGTCTGAGCCGGTGGTTGAAGGAACAATGGCAGGCACTGAAAAATTTTGCGCAGCGCGAACCGGAAAGTGCCTGGTTTAGCGCTGTACTGCTGGCGGCCATGATTCTGCGCTTTATACAGCCGGATTGGTATATTGAGCGGCAGTTTCATCCGGATGAACGCTGGATTTTTGGTGTGGTCAGCCAACTCTCCTATCCGCAAGCGCCCATTGGTCTGCAGTATGGCACTTTTCCCTTGTACTTGCTGGCTCTGATCAAAGATTTTGTGCTCATGATCGCGACCATGTTCGGTCACTTTGATGCGAATCGTTTTGTGATTGCGGGCGGCCGCGTGCTGTCCGGTTGTTTTGATCTGGTCACAGTCTTCTTTACGTATCTGATCGGACGACGTCTGGTCGCGGGCAGCATGGGCCGGAAGGTCGGTCTGCTGGCAGCGCTCTTTTTGACCTTCACGGTTTTAAATATTCAGATGGCGCATTACTTTGTGGTGGACGTACCGCTCGGCATGCTGGTCGCGGCTACGCTCTATTTTTCCATAGGTATTGCACAAACCCAAAGGCGTCTGGAATATATTTTGGCCGGGTTAAGTATTGGTCTGGCCATGGCCACCAAGACTTCGGCCGCGCCCCTGGCAGTAGGAGTGGGTATCGCGCACCTGATTGGAATGAGTCAGGTGAAGCCGGGTGAGCGCAGGCGCCTGTGGCAGGATTTTGGTCTGGCAATTGGCGTGTCCATAATTGCTTTCTTAGCCGCCATGCCGCACGCGATTCTGGATTGGGACAAATTTTGGAGCAATCAGAATGAGCAGAGCCGCATCCTGGTTACGGGCGCGGCGGATGTGCCGTACAACCGCCAATATCTGCATACTACGCCTTACTTGTATTACTTTAAAAATTTAATCCAATACACCATGGGCCATTTTTTGGGCCTGCTCTCTATACTCACCTTTATTGGTTATCCGATTCTGGGACTGGTGGGTGTAGGCAAGTTCGGCATAAAGCAGCAGTGGAAAAAAGCGCTCAATAGCATCCAAGCCAATGCCGGTCTCTGGATTATTTTAAGTTATGCTTTGGTTTACTTTTGTGTTGTGGGCACCTCGTTTGCCAAATTCAATCGCTATATGTTGCCGCTCACTCCGATATTCTGTTTGCTGGCAGCGCATGCGTTGGTCCGGCTTAAGGCCAAGGTCACGATGGGCTGGCCTAAAAAGGCGGTTGCCGTTTTCATTGTTCTGGTGGTGGGTGGAACTGTCTTGTGGAGTCTGGCGTTTGTTTCCATTTATCAACGCGAGCATCCCTGGATTGCGGCCAGCCGTTGGATTCAGGAAGAGTTGCCGGCTGAGACATTGGAAAATGGGCGCAGGCACAACACCGCGATTTTAAATGAAGAGTGGGGCGATGATCTGCCCACGCATGTGCAGGGCATTCATCCCAAACGCTTCCGCCTGAACAAGTTCTCTGTGCAAGAGCCGGACAATCCGCGCAAGCGTCAAATGATAATTGATATGCTGCCCAAAAATGATCTGATTGTCATGGCTGACACGCGTGCGCATGTTGTGTACCGCAGACTGACGGAACGCTATCCGATCAATGCGGCTTATTATGAATTGATGTTTGAGGAGAAGCTGGGTTACAAACTGGCAGCTGAGTTTAAAAATTATCCGGGTATTTTTGGTTTAGTGTTTCCGGATGATAAGGCGGACGAGAGTTTTACTTTGTATGATCATCCGCATGTATATCTCTTTCAGCGCCAAATCCCCACGCTCTCGATCGCGGAAATAACCCGGCGTCTGGATCAGCGGACCGCGAAAATCAAAGCACGCGGCGCGCAATTTAAAAAAGCGGCGCCCAAAAAAGCGTTACCGGATAAACCAAAGCTTCAGGCCACCCCCTTGCCCACGGTGGTGAATAAAAATATTGGCAAGACCAAGGGCAGACCTAAGTTTATCTTAGGCAAGCTTAATGGCTTCACGGCTGCCGCGGCCTGGATCTTGCTTCTTGAGATTATTGGTTTATTGACCATTCCTTTATGTTTGAGTCTGTTTCCACGTTTGCCGGATTCCGGGGTGGCGCTCTCTAAGATTATTGGCACACTGATTTTAGCCTGGACCACCTGGTTTCTTGTATCTGCCGGAATTTTTGAGCACCGGCAAAGTACCACCCTGCTCATACTTGTGATCTTAGGCGGTATTTCGGTGTATTGGGCTTTAAAGCGCAGGACGGAAATTGAGGAGTTTATCGCGCAACGCGGCAAGCTGTGGTTAAGCGCAGAGATTGTTTTTTTGGTGGCCTTTGTCGGGTATCTGCTGACCAAACTCTACAATCCGGATATTAACAATCCTTTTGGTCAGGGCTACAATGGCGGCGGAGAACCCATGGGCATCAGTTTCTTCAGCGCGGTTTTTTACAGTGTGCATTTCCCGCCGTATGATCCCTGGCTCTCCGGGTATTCGATCAATTACTATTACTATGGCCAGGTTATTTTAGGTGTGCTGGCCAAACTGATTGGTGTGACCCCAAAGTGGTCCTATCAAATTTGTATCTCCTTGTTGTTTGCCCTTACCCTAACCGGGGTGTATGGTCTGGGTTTTGGCCTGACCGGCAAACGGCGCTGGGGTATTGTGGCCGCTATTGCGGCCGGCATGCTGGGTAATCTGCATACCTTTTTTTATATTCTGGAACCAATGAACCGAGGTATGAATTGGAATGAGATTTTTAATAGTATTGGCCGGGTAGGGGCTGATACCTGGCAACATATCGGACGCTTTGAGTTTGTCTGGAATCCCACCCGCTTGATCAAGGGGACCATTAATGAAATGCCCTGGTTCTCATTTTTATATGGTGACCTGCATGCGCATATTATTGCGATTCCATATTCCTTGCCCATCATTGGCTGGGGTTTGAATGTCTTGCTGCCGGCTAATCAGAAGACTCAGCTTATGCCGGAAGCTCCCGGCCGGAACGGAACGGAACGCGGTTTGACTTTCTTTGTGACAGCCCTGACCTTGGGCGCTTTGTCAGCGATCAATACCTGGAATTTTCCGCCCTACGCGCTTTTAATTCTGGGGGTTCTCATAGCTAAAGCATTGCAAGAGCGCAAGGGTCGTGCCATGCCATGGAAAGCTTTGGGCCCGGCAATCCTGGGTTGGCTGCGTTTGGTCATCGGCGGCTTGCTTTTACTCTTTTTCTTTCACAAGAATTTTGCTCCGCAATCCACAAGCCTGGCTTTTGTTAATCCGGAAGTGCGCACGCATATAAGTGAATTGCTGCAATTCTTTGCTTTGGTCATCTTCCTGCTCAGTACCTTCTGGGCCATGCACTTGGTTCCGGTGGCACGTAATCTGATTACACGCTTAGGCTGGAAACCCAAAGCGCGCAAACCCTGGTGGGATAAAATGCTGTTGGTAATACAGACCGGCTGGGATAAATATCCGCTTGCCGTGTATGGCGCTTTGACAGCGCTGGTTGGTTTTATCCTCTTACTCATGTTCAATCAGTTCACCTTGGCCGTGCTCTCGATCATCATGCTGACTGCTGTATATGTAACCGGCTGGCGGCCTTTGAGTCCGCAATTGCGTTTGACCATGATCATGGCCGTTATTGGCCTGGGGATTGTGCTGGGTTGTGAGATCGTGCATATTCGGGATTTCATGGGCGTGGGCGGGGATATGAGCCGCATGAATACAGTGTTTAAATTTTATATTGTGGCCTGGATTTATTTTGCGCTGGTCTCAGCGGTCATTCTGGCGCAGCTATTTAGCGGCAAAAAAGTGGAAATGAAATTGTGGAAGCAATTGATTGCTAAGCCGCATTTCTGGCAATTGCCCGCGGCAGTGTTGGGATTACTGGTTTTTTGGGCAGCAGGAAATTACCAGCAAGAGATGACCGGCATTCCCTGGTTGGGAATTTTTCTTTTCATTAGTATATTACTCGTACCCTGGGCCTGGGCCTGGTGGCCGAAGAAAATGGAATTGCGTTTGCTCTGGGCCACAGTGTTGGCCGGTATACTTATCATTGTTTCCTTGTATCCGCCGATTTCTGTTTACAATCGTATGCGCACCTGTTCTAAATTTAAAAATCCGACTTTAAACGGATTTGCCTATCTCAAGCATATGCTGCCGGACGAGGCCCAGGCCTTGGCTTGGATCCGGGAGAATATCAAAGAGACCGCGATTATTCTCGAAGCACCGGGCTACCGGGGCTACAATTGTTTTGATACCCGCATTGCTATTTTTACCGGTCATCCGACCTTGATCGGCTGGATCGGGCAGGAAGAGCAAATGCGCTACAACAATGAGTTGACCGGAAGCCATACTCGTGACGCTGAGCTGATCTACCGCACCCTGAATATCCGACAGGCACAGAAAGTGATGGACCGCTATCAGGTCGAGTATGTTTTTGTGGGAAAAAACGAGAAAAAGAAATTTCCCGGACAAGGAATTCACAAATTTAACGAGTTTATGAAAACCGTGTATGACCAGGACGGGATCAAGATATATAAACGTAAAACCAAATAATATAACGTAGGGGCGGGTTCCAAACCCGCCCGCCAGTATTTCGTAGGGGCGGGGTTATCCCGCCCACCAGACAAAGGAGAATAAAATGAGCAAACCGAAAAACCCGAACCCAGAACAAGGCATGCAATTGCAGGTTGAGGTGGATGATACAGTCGCGCAGGGTGCGTATTCCAATCTGGCCTTGGTGGCGCACAATGCTACAGAGTTTGTGCTGGATTTTATTTTTGTGCAGCCGCAACAGCCAAAGGCCAAAGTACGGGCACGCATTATCAGCTCACCCGGGCATACCAAACGCTTTTTGCGCGCGCTCACAGAAAACGTAGCACGCTATGAACAGACTTTCGGCGAGATCAAGGAAGTCACTGCCGGCCCGGACGAGGCTCAGATAAAATTGCACTAGTTACTGGGCTACGAGAATTTTGATCCAGTATAGCTACTTACTGTGAATAAGACCGCTCTTTTCAGCTTGCCGCACTGCTGAGGGAGAATATCGTA
>JAGLMY010000172.1 GCA_023139775.1 bacterium | reverse complement strand
TAAAACACGGGCAGACACGGGGGGCTGCCCCTACCTAAAAACCACTTTTCACTGCTTGATTAATATAAGCTGGTGGGCGAGGGCACCTCGCCCCTACGATTCGAAAATAGAAAACTGAAAATTGACCATAAACCATATGGTTTATGGCTGGTCGGGGTAGAAGGATTTGAACCTTCGACCCCCTGCTCCCAAAGCAGGTACGCTAGCCACTGCGCTATACCCCGATTAAATGTGGAACTAAGTTTTTATCCTGTTCTGCCGACTTTTTCAAGTAAATTCTGCATTTTTCGGATTTTTTTTTATTATATATTGTCTGATTACCTTCGCTATCTTCTGTACTGCCAAGGATCGATGGCTTATTTTGTTCTTCTCTGCTGCTTTCATTTCCGCAAAGGTTTTTTTCCAGCCACACGGTTGAAAAACAGGATCATAGCCAAAACCATTTGACCCTTTGGCAGTTTCGGTAATCATGCCCCAAATCTTGCCCACCCGGGTTATGGTTTTTCTGCCTGGAACTGCAAAGGCCATGACTGTAGCAAAATAGGCTCTTCTGTCCTTAGCCTGGTAAGCCTTTAAGTTTTGCAATAATTTCCGATTGTTGGCAGGATAATCACAGGCCGGACCGGCATAGCGCGCGGAACGGACTCCTGGTTGTCCTGACAGTTTTGGGACAAACAATCCGGAATCATCGGACAAGGCCGGATGGCCGAAGGTTTTCATTACTGTTTCGGCTTTTTTGGCGGCATTGGCTGCCAGGGTTTTCCCATTCTCAACAATGTCCGGTATCAAAGGGAAATCAGACAATGACTTCACTACAATGCCGGAACCGCTTAATATTTTTTTAATCTCCTGCAGCTTATGCTTGTTTTTCGTGGCTGCAATGACAGTATTTCTTTTACTGTGAGCCATTAGTTTTTCCGCTGACCTTCCTCGCTAATTTGCTTTTGCTTTTCCACCAATTTAGCAATACCTTGGCCTGCCATATCCAGCATGGCATTGAGTTGTTCCCGTGAAAAAGCTTCTTTTTCCGCTGTGCCTTGCACCTCAATCATTTTGCCGGAACCGGTCATAATGACATTCATGTCCACTTCAGCCTGGCTATCTTCCTCATAATCCAAATCCAATAATACTTTATTTTCCACAATCCCAACCGAGACCGCGGCCACCTGATCCAAGAGCGGCCAGTCGGTAATTTTCTCCTTTTTTTGCAAATATCGGCAGGCATCCACCAGCGCCAAAAAAGAACCGGTTATAGCCGCGGTCCGGGTGCCGCCGTCTGCTTGCAATACATCGCAATCAAGAATAATAGTTCTTTCTCCCAATTTTTGCATATCCACTACAACCCTGAGTGAGCGCCCGATTAAGCGTTGTATCTCCTGGGTCCGACCGCTCTTACTGCGCCCGGCTTCCCGCTGTATGCGCGAGGGCGAGGAACGAGGTAACATGCCGTACTCTGCCGTGACCCATCCCTGTCCTTTCCCCCGTAAAAACGGGGGTACCTCCTCTTTTACTGTAGCAGTGCAAATGACCTTGGTATCTCCGTTCTCAATCAAGACCGCTCCTTCCACACCTTTTAAATAATTTCGTGTGATGTTCAAAGGGCGCAGAGCATCCTCTGCTCGTTCGTTGTTTCTCATTCTTCTTCCTCCTTATCCAACATTTCCAGACAACCCAAAACGCCGTTGTATTCCGGAGCTTCAGGAATCACGACAGCATAGTGTGCTTGCTGTAAATAATGCAGCATGGCTTTATTTTTGGCTCCCCCGCCGACAAAAACCAGTTCCTTTTGGGGCCACCGTTCCAACATGGGACGGATCTTTAAAAAAGTGGAATAATTGACGCCGGCACACAATTGCGGCATGGTTACACCTTCCGCCAGTTTTCCAATAATTTCCGATTCAGCATACACAGCACAGGTGGTGGTAAGATCCGCCGGATCTGCATAATAAGAAAATAGCTCTTCCAATGGAACTCCCAACACCTGCGCCATATTCTCCAAATAGCGTCCACTGCCGGCCGCGCATTTGTCATTTACCGAAAAATCCTCAACCTGACCATCTCTGACCAAGGCGACTTTGGTATCTTGACCGCCCATGTCCAGCATAAGAAATTCTCCCTGTAAAACACGCATCGCGCCTGCCGCGTGAGCTAAAATTTCACTGACCACCAAAGCCTGGCTGAGTTTGACATTGTTGCGGCCATATCCGGTCGCTGCCACAATATCTACCTGAGGCAGACCCAGACTATGAAAATCCAATTCATTAGTTCCGTCCGGTTTGCGGTGTAAATGCTGATGATACAAATCCGTGGTCGGCATATCCCATAATTTCATCCGGTTGTTATCTGACTGCAGCGCAAATTTTACTTTGCGCGATCCTATATCAATTCCTAAACGCATCTTCTTTTCTCCGTTTTTTACTTTTTAACATCTGTACGAACGTATCCAAGCGTGTTTTAGTTCTGCCATCCAATTTACCCACACGGTCTCCCTCCAAAGTCAGAATGGGCAGGGACAACTGCTCACGGAATCCTAAATCTTCCAACTGATGATGGCAAAAGGACTGCACATAGTGAATAAAACCGTCTAAATGCCGCAATCCGGCTTCTTCTTGAATATCTTTCACGCGCCCATAAAAACTATACGGATAAGTATAACTCAGATTCTGTTCCAATAAATCCTTAGCATACTCTGGCATGGCAAATTGTCTGGCCACTTCGTGGTAGACCACGCGTGCTCCTTGAGACTCCAAATATGGATACAAATCTGTAAATACCGTAGGCACTCCCAAAAGACCAAACCGCAAATGGCTTCTCGGATAAGGCTCTCTCTTTTTATCCAATATTCTTTTCAATTGTATTTTAAACGCTTCCGGATTGCCCATAAAATCAGTACTGTTAATCAGAGCATAAAAATTATCCTGACTGGATACAGTATTATCTTCCCAGGTCATGCGATCAATAGTATGAATTATTTTTCGTACTTCATCCAAACGGGCTTTACTGGCCAAGCAATCATCCCATTGTACGCCAAAATAATCCATGATCTTCTGCATTTCCCAACGCAACAATTTCCGGCTCTTTTCATATGGAAATGAAAATGGTATGAATTCCACACCAGCAGGCAATAAGGATTCCAACATGCTGACAATATGCGTGCAATCACCCTGTACTACCCCAATCACAGTATGAATGTCCGTGTGCTTCAATACACTGTACATGCCCTTGACCCAAGTACAGGTGTTGCGCGGCAATCCCAGGCGCTCCGCTTCATCCACTATAACCTGCGGATGTTTGTCAGTAATAAAAATATTATTCAGATCAACCGGAACGCACTGCGAAGCATAGATAATCTCCACAGGAATAGTGGAAGTAATACCAATGCGTTCTTTAGCTGTTTTTTCACTCATGCTGCCGCTACCTTAATATGATCATTTAATATACAAATACTTATGCATTTGCGGAAGCAAACGCAACTGTGAATGTATTTTAGCTATGCTGCCAATATTATTCTCGAGCACACTTTTGTTTTTTGCAGAACTCCAGTTCGGACCACTCCTGGGTTGCAGAATAAAGTCCCAGGAGGGTTGGTGACGTTTGGCCAGCAAAGCTGCTGCCGCGATCTCCGGTAACGGGGTCTGAGGTCCAAAAACAACTTTCACACAACCTTTTTTAATTTTTTCGGTTGCGCGGAAAAAAGCAGCATGCTTTTTCATACTGCCGGCTATTTTGGCAACTGAAGGCAACTTAATATCCATAGCCAGAAAGTCAAATTTACCTTTGAGTTTTTTTATAACTTTGTGTTCTAATCCGTTTGTTTCCAACATTATTTCTAAATTATCAATATTTCTTTTTAATCCGTTTAACAGCCCAAGCATAAATTCCGGCTGCTCCAAAGGTTCTCCACCTGTAATAGCCACAGAATAAACAGCGTGCTTTCTCATAATCTGCTTAACTCTTGGCAGCAAGAATGGCAGCAGCACAGGATTTTCATACGAAATTGGCGGCCATTTATTAGAGTCATACATGACCCAATTTTTTACCTTTTTTTTCCAGGTGTTTTTCGTATCGCAATACGGACATTGCTGAGAACAACCAGCCAGTCTTATAAACAATTGCCGTTTTCCTACCCAAGAACCTTCTCCCTGGATGCTAATAAAAACTTCGCTTAAAAATCCGAGGCTTTTGTCATTCATAATACCGGATTGAGGCTTTACTGGATTCCCAGACAGTGACTGCTATCATTTGTATAGGCAAGGTGACTATTGCTGTTTTGCATTCCTGATAAATGATACGTGCTAAATTTTCCGAAGTTGGATTGGTTTTGGCAAACTCCGGCAAATCATTGAGCATTCTATGGTCGTATTTTTCCAATATGCCCTGCAATATTTTTTTCAAATCATTAAAATCAATGGCCAAACCGCTATCATCCAGTTCAGGCCGTGATACTTCCAGGCGGATTTTCCAATTATGACCATGCACATTCTCACATTTGCCCTGATACCCACGCAATTTATGTCCTGAGGATATCTCTTGTTCTATGATAATATCATACATCCTGCTTAATCCTCCAAGGTTACACGATGCACATGGTTAAGTTTTCTGCCCAGTATAATCGCACCCACACGCTTAAATTGTTCCGGCACATCGGTAACCAAATATTTTTGAGTCCCACGTTTTTCACTCGGCGTTGCCAAATCTTTTTTCCATAGGGTGTTTTCCAGCTCTTTGGCTACCTCTTCCGCAGAATCAATTATTTTTACACGGCTGCCGCACACTTGGGTCAAAACCGGTTTCAAAACCGGATAATGGGTACAACCCAGAATCAAACTGCGAATGTTTTTTTCTAAAAAAGGCGCCAAATATTTTTTAATTACACCTATGGGAATCGAACCCTCTAACCAACCCTCTTCGACCAAGGGCACAAACAAAGGACAAGGATAGGCCAAAACTTGGCACGCTTTCTTCATCTTGGCAATGGTCTTTTGATAGGCATGCGAATTAATGGTTGCCCGGGTTCCAATAACTCCAATACAACCGTATTTGCTCTGGGCCACCGCAGCCCGGGAACCGGGTTGAATAACACCTAAAATAGGAATCTTGAAATTCCGGCGCAACCGGGGCAAGGTATAGGCAGAAGCAGTATTACAAGCCACCACCAAGGCTTTGATCCGGTAGCGCATCAGATGCGTGACGCATTCCCGGGTAAAACGGATCACTGTTTCACCGGCTTTATTCCCGTACGGCGTACGCGCCGTATCTCCCAAATACACCAAATTTTCATTCGGTAATTTACGTTGAATGGCATTCACAACCGTCAAGCCACCCACTCCGGAATCAAAAATACCTATCGGAGATGCCTTGCTTGGTTTTCTTCTTATCGCCACTTTTTATCACTCCGCAATTTGTATTCTACTGAATCATTGAGCGCTTCCCAGGAGGCCTCAATCACATCGTTAGAAACCCCTACAGTTCCCCATACCATGGATTCGTCCCGGCTTTCAATAAAGACCCGGACTTTGGCAGCGGTTCCGGTTTTGGACTCCAAAACACGCACTTTAAAATCAACCAGATGAATTTTTTTTAGTTTTGGGTAATACGGTTCCAGTGCCTTACGCAGCGCGTTATCCATGGCATTTATAGGACCGTCCCCTTCGGCCGCGGTATGGACTAAAACTCCTTTGATCCGCAATTTGATGGTCGCTTCCGAAACCAGTTTCCCTTCCCGATTTTCAACAATCACGCGGAAGCCTTCCAAATCATAAAAGGAGCGATGCTGTTTAAAATTACGGTCCACCAAAAGTCGAAAACTGGCATCCGCGCCCTCGAATTTGTAGCCCAGATGTTCAAGCTTCTTCACTTTCTCAATAATGCTCTTGGCTTCATCAGAACCCGGCTTCATCTTAAAACCCATCTGTTCCGCCTTGAAAAGCACAGAAGCCATACCAGCTTGCTCTGACATAATAATCCGGCGTTCATTGCCAACCAATTCGGGTTTCACATGTTCATACGAGAGTGGGGTTTTACGAACCGCGTCTACATGCAACCCGCCTTTGTGCGCGAAAGCATTCATCCCAACATAGGAATTATACTCACGCGGAGGAACATTGGCGATTTCAGAAACCGTCCGTGACACGTGGGTCAACTTGGCTAATTTCTTTGGCGTTAAACAACTTTTCCCAAGTTTCAACTGTAGATTTGGAATTACAGAACATAAATTAGCGTTTCCACAACGTTCGCCATATCCATTGATCGTGCCTTGCACCATGGTTGCCCCAGCCTGCACAGCAGCTATGGAATTGGCCACTGCCAGCTCGGTATCATTGTGCGCATGGATTCCCACCGGCACGTTGAAGTTTTTTTTCACTTCCAAGGTAATGGCATTAATCTTATCCGACATGGTTCCACCATTAGTATCACACAAAACCAGCCAGTCAGCTCCGCCATCGGTTGCCGCTTGCAGTACTTGGCGGGTGTACTCCGGATTTTTCAGATAGGCGTCATAAAAATGTTCAGCATCAAAAAACACGTCCCGTTTTTTGGATTTCAAATAGTGAATACTGTCTTTGATCATACGCAGATTTTCTTCCAAAGAAATCCGCAAGACCTCACGTACATGCAAATCCCAGGTTTTTCCCACCACGGCAATTATAGGAGCACCGGTATCCAACAACGCTTGGATGGCCGGATCTTCCTCAACTTTGTATTTGGCACGCCGGGTACTGCCAAACGCGACCAAGCGGGCATTTTTTAAGGGCGTTTTTTTTAGCCGGCGGTAAAACTCTAAATCCTTGGTATTGGACGGCGCCGGGTATCCACCCTCAATGTACGGCACACCCATTTCATCCAATAAATGCGCGATCGCTAATTTGTCTTCCAACGAAAACTCAATTTCTTCCGCCTGTGACCCGTCCCGCAAGGTCGTATCATAAATATATACTTTTGACATTTCTTCTTCCTCCCGCCCGTTTTATCAGTCTACAAGTCATCCGCGATACAGTAGGGGCGTATTGCAATACGCTCCTACGCCATACTTTATTTTTCTCGCTCCGTTGAATACCGAAAATCTTTCATTTCAATCTGCAAGGTGGTCGTATTATTCCACACATTTTCCGATGCATGTCCTACAATATCAATCAAATTATTACAATTTATCTCTGCCATACGCTCACCCAAACCAAAACCTATGACATCCACAACCGCCTTGCGGCCGGCACTCACTTTGAATTTCACATGCCGTTCACCCACCAAACGGGGCGGCAAACACACCTGCATTCTTGAAAAATGCAATATAGGCCGGGTATTTTTATATCCAAAAGGTTCAAACCGTTTTAGTTCTTTTATGAACTGCGGAGTAATATCCGACAAGTCAACCTGAGCATCAATGCACAATTGAGGTTGTTTGTCTTCAGGCTTCAACTTTTCTTTCGCTATCTTTTCAAGCGATTGACGAAAGGCTTCGATATTTTCGGTTCGCAATGTTACCCCGGCAGCCATGTGATGTCCACCCCACTTCTCCAAATACTCGGAACTGGCATTAAGCGCTTCGGGCAACGAAAAACCGGGTATACTCCGTCCTGACCCTTTGGCTTCTCCGTTTTTTTCAGACAAAACAAAACACGGTCGAAAATACCGTTCACTTAAACGCGAAGCAGCCAAACCAAGAACCCCAATTGGCCAGGCCGGATTAGAAACCACAATCGCATTTGGGAGTTCGAAAAAGGATCCAACCATTTGCTCCGCTTCATTCAATACTGTTTGTTCAATATTCCGGCGCTCACTGTTTTGCTGATTTAAAAATTGTGCTAAGTCCTGAGCTGTTTGGGCATCTTGCGTCAGCAGTAAATCAAAAGCTGCTTGGGCATCACCCAGGCGGCCGGCCGCATTCATCCGTGGTGCCAAGCGAAAAGCCAAATCCGTCGAGGTTAGAGAACCATTTTCCCTGCCAGCACTTTTGGCCAAAGCTCTCAAGCCCGGACGATTCCCGCGATTCATAACAGCCAGACCGGCACGAACCAAAGAACGATTCTCCCCCCACAAGGGTACGACATCCGCCACCGTGCCAAAGGCCACCAAATCCAAATGTTGCCGCAACTGTTCCGAATCTTTTTCTCCTAACGCATCTGCTGTAGCACGAACTACTTGCAGGATCACGCCGACACCGGCCAACAGTTCCAGATCTTCAGGCCCAGTCAGTTTAGGATTCACAATCACATCAGCCGGCGGCACCTCAGAGCCCGGTTCATGATGATCAGTAATAATGACATCCAAGCTATTTTGTTTTAGCAGCTTAATTTCCTGCGTAGCCGTGATACCACAATCCACCGTAATCAAAAGCTTAGCTCCGGTCTTCACTACTTTATCCATGGCCTGCGGATTCAAACCATACCCTTCCAGCATGCGATTAGGCAAATACACTTCACAATCCCCTTGCCGTTGACGTATAAATTCCGTCAGCACCGCGGAAGCGGTTATCCCATCCACATCGTAATCACCAAAGATAACTATTTTTTCTTTTTCTCTAATTGCTTTGGCAATCCGTTCTCCGGCAGCCGGCGTACCGGGCAAATCGCGGAAATCACGCAAACGTAAACCGCTCGGATCAAAAAAATAGCGCGCGTTTTGCCCTTCCAATCCACGCCCGGCCAATATGGCGGCCGTCATCGGCAAAATATGCAACCTTTGAACCAAAGCATTTATCTTTTCTTCCGGTACACGTTCCGGAAATACCCAGCGTTTGTTTGCCACTGCGACAATTCCTTCCTAAGTAAAAATCCCAAATTCCAAATCACGAAATCGGACTTGAAATTCGGGACTCATCTGACTTCCAAATCAATGAATAACTCAGAATCAAATCCAAACATCAAACCCAACAGGCGGTTGGGTTATAGGATCACTGTTGGCACACGATATTAACTGGCCACCCGCAATAACTCATCGTACGAGGTAATGCCGACCAGCACTTTTTTCGCCACTTGCGCTTTTAAAGAAACAAAACCGGGCGTATCGGCAATGGCTTTTTTCATAACCGCCGCCGGCGCTTTATTAATAATCATGTCACGAACCGCCTCTTTTATCGGAACAACCTCAAAAACAGCCTGTCTGCCGCGATATCCGGTTTTCGCACAGCTATCACAACCTCTACCACGCGCCAATACAGCCTTGCGGCCTGCAGGCGCGCCAAGATATTTAGCAATTTCCGGAGGTGCCGCATAGGTTTCTTTGCATTCCGGACACACCATGCGAACCAAACGTTCATTTACAATAACGGTTAAGGCAACTCCAACTAAATACGATTCAATACCCATATTTATCATATACTGAACCGCAGAAACCGCATCATTGGCGTTAACCGTTGAAACCACTAGATGTCCGGAAGGGACTGCATCTAAAACCAGACGGGCAATCTCCAAATCATTCATATCTCCTATAAGCAAAACATCCGAATCTTGATCCAGCATGGCACGCACTCCACCTTGATAGGTGCTGCCGCGCTTTTCATTTACCACGAACTGATTGATGCCCGGCAAAGAATAATCCACATCCTCATCCACGGCGGATACATTCTTGGTAGGCTGATTTAACGAACTTAAAGTAGCATAGGCTGTCGTGGTCCGGCCACTTTGTCGTGGTCCGGTAATCAGAATCAAACCATGCGGTTGTTGGGTCATACGACGATATAGCTCATGCTGGGACGGCTCCATCCCCAATTTATCCAATTCCAGAATAACACCCTCGGAATTCAGAATATGCATGACCACCTTTTCTCCCCACATGGTCGGAACGATTAATATGGACATAGAGACATCTTTGCCCGGGATTTTTAATTTCATACGACCCTGTTGGGCTTGACCCTTGGTTTGGGTATTCATCTCTGCCATTACTTTTAAGCGCGTTGCCAAAGCGTTGGCCAAAGAACGAGGTGGAGACTGCACTTCCTGCAAAATCCCGTCAATTCGCCAGCGAATACGAAAACTTTTTTCATACGGCTCAAAATGAATATCCGTAGCTCTGACTTTATTGGCTTCGACCAGCACACTGGTTAAAAAGTTGATGACCGGAGTATCCCCGGCGCTACTGGCTGTGGCTGTAGGTATTGCAGACGTCGGCTCCGGAGCTGTAGCAATATTCGCTGCCGCTGCGGTTGCGGCCGAAGACATACTTGGAGTATTCCTGGCAGATATAGGAGACGGTTCTTGCCCCCGGGGTTTCGCTGCCATTCCACCCGGCGCTGTACCAAACGTATCGTCTTCTACAGATGCTTTCACCAGTTCTCCGGCATCATCTTCTTTGAAACCAAAATATTTATCAATCGCTGCTTTGACCTCTTTTTCCGAAGATAAACGTAATTCCAGATCACAACGGGTGGTCAACTTAATATCATCCGTGACAAAAACATTGGTAGGATCAGCCATTGCCAATATTAAATTATTTCCTTTTTTACTGACCGGCACCACATGTTGGGTACGCATCAATTGTTCGGGAATTAGTTTCAATAAAGCCGTTGGGATATTCTGCATCTCAGACAGCGAGATATACGGCACACCCATTTGAGTCCCTAAAAAGGCCATTAACACTTCCAAGGTAACATACCCCTTGCGTACCATTACTTCACCGACCTTTTCACCGGTTACTTTTTGCTCCTGCAAACATTCTTTCAGCTGTTCTTCAGTTATAATTTCTTCATCCAAAAGCATCTCGCCGATACGATGGCCTTTGTTTGTTGCCATAGTAAAACCTCCCCAAGGGAAAATAGATATCGCTTTTTACCCGAGTGTACCAGGCGTCGTGTTTCTTTTATCTATTGTAAATTAATTCGGCTTATTTTAAAGAACAATTTTGTTTTTTTTACTTTTTTCCTAGAGTATGGGGTGACAATAGTAAAATCATTATCCTCCGAATAAACCAAACAACCCTTTTTTCTTCTCTTTTTTTGTTACTTCCGCTTCATCACCCGGTTTCGCATCTTTTACTTCATTATAATCAACCTGCTTACCTTTATCTTGTTTTGCCGGCATTTTGACTTCAGATTGTTCTTTGGCATATTGTGTAATTTCAGATTCAGTCAGACCAGAATTCGGAGTAATTTTGATTGCCTGCTCTTTACCGCTTCCTAAATCCGTCGCAGAAACGCGCACAATACCATTGGCATCCACATCAAAAGAAACTTCGATTTGGGGGACTTCGCGCGATGCTGGTGGAATTCCAACCAAGTCAAAAGTCCCAATCAGTTTGTTGTCTGCTGCCATTGGTTTTTCTCCTTGATACACCTGAATCCGAACAAAGGTCTGGTTGTCTTTGGCGGTTGAAAAAATCTCGCCTTTTCGAACCGGGATGGTGGAATTTTTTTCTATAATTTTCGACATCATACCGCCTTCAGTACGAATTCCCAAAGAAAACGGAGTGACGTCCAGGAGTAAGATATCCCGGATATTCCCCTTCAAGACCGAGGCTTGAATCGCGGCGCCACCGGCTACGGTTTCATCAGGATTAACTCCCGGATAAGGCTCTTTATTAAATAATTTTTTAACCGCTTCACGGACTTTGGGCATCCGTGTCATACCACCAACCAAAACGATCTGATCAATATTCTGTGACTTTAACCCGGCGTCTTTGAGCGCTTGCTTACAAGGTTCAATGGTCATTTCCACCAGTTCTTTCGTCAAATCCTCATACTTCGAACGGGTCAGTTTGGCATTCAAGTGCTTGGGACCGGAACTGTCTGAGGCAATAAACGGCAGCGTTATTTCTGCGGTCGGTTTTTCCGAGAGTTCACATTTGGCTTTTTCCGCCACCTCTTTTAAACGCTGCAAAGCAATCCGATCCCGACGCAAATCAACTTTTTCATCCTTTTTGAATTCTTCGATCAGCCAGTCAATAATCTTCTGGTCAAAGTCATCACCACCCAAGTGTGTATCACCCGATGTGGATTTGACTTCAAAAACACCATTCCCCAGTTCAAGAATACTAATATCAAATGTCCCACCGCCCAAATCATAGATAGCCACTTTGCGTTTGGTCTTCCGGTCAAAACCCGATGCCAAGGAAGCCGCAGTCGGTTCATTGATAATACGCAATACCTCCAAGCCGGCAATTTTTCCCGCATCCTTAGTGGCTTGACGCTGACTGTCATTGAAATAAGCCGGACAGGTAATTACGGCTTTTTCGATTTTCTCATTGAGAAAAGCTTCCGCATCCCGCTTAATTTTCACTAATATCATAGCTGAAATTTCCGGCGGCGAATAATCACGCCCATAAATTTCAACCCGCACATCACCATTGCTGGCGGCTTTTAAGCTATACGGCATCAACTCACGGTCTTTTTCCACCGCAGGATCTTCCAGTTTCAATCCCATAAAACGTTTTACTGAAAAGACGGTGCTTTCCGGATTAATAACTTCTTGTCGTTTGGCCGGTTCGCCCACCACCATTTCACCGTTTTTCATAATGCTAACCACTGAAGGTGTGGTACTCATCCCTTCCGCGTTAGGAATAATCACCAATTCATTATCCTGCATCAGAGCCGCGCAGGAATTAGTTGTGCCCAAATCGATGCCAATAATCTTAGACATGGTAGCCGCCTTTCACCTCTTTACTTCTTTGCTAATTCATCCAAACGACGCATGGTACGCTGTATTTCCTGATCTTTGGAATTCAGTGCGATTACTTTTTTAAAATAATTCCGCGCCTCATCGTTCTTCCGCATATCCACCATACACAACCCAATATTGTATAGGGCTTCCGGGAATTCCGGCCACTGCCTAACGGTTTCCCGGAACTTGGCCAAAGCTTTCGTTTTTTGACGATCAAACAATGCAACCCCGGCATTAAATTGCGCTAAGGCCTCATTCCATTGTTGTTTTTGTTTTTTCTGAAAGAACATAAACTTCTTTTCCGGAACTTTCTTTTTGACCGAACAGTAAATCTGGAAATTATGCAGTTTGCGCTTTTCCGGATTGGCGAGACACTGAAACGCTTCAACCACCTTGGCGGTCATCTTATGCGCCCAGTCAGCACGGTCCGGATTGTGATCCGGATGGTATTTATACAGCAACATCCGATAAGCGGTTTCAATCTCTTCAAGTTTTGCGGCTGGGTAAACTTCCAGGATTTCATAATAATTTTCACCCACAATAGCGCTCCTTTTTTTAAAACTTCGCTCCGGTGACCCGATAGACTTCCAAAGTCTCACCCGTATCCGGCATTTGCAAATCTTCCACTTTTTCTCCGCGGATTATGTTGGTTACCCGCCGGAAAATATCACCGGCCACCATAACCACAGAAAATGGTTGATCACTCATTTTCTGGGTAAAATTCAAATAATCCCTAATGACTTCCATGGTGCCGATCCCTTTTGGGGTTAACAGCGATCCCATGGCTTCACCCGAGGCTATGCCCAAAGATATAAAAATAGGAGTCTGATTCTGATTGACTCTAAATTTATTAATTTCAGCCAAGGCTTTTTGAACATTCACGGCAGTTAAAATCGCGCGGCGATCATCGTCCTGATGGGTCTGCGGAATACCAAAAACCACCATGAACACATTTTCTGTGAACTTATACACTTGACCTTCGTACTCAAATACGGTCGCGACAAACTTGCGAAAATAAGTTTCCAAGGCTTCAGACAACGAGGCCGCGTCTTGCGTGGTTGCCTGTTGGGCAACCTGGGTAAGGTCCGCAAATAAAATAGTTGCCGGATACCGCTTATCTTCACTGGCTTGCAAAGCAATAGCTGAAGTATCCACAAATCGTTCTTGGGCTTCTTTGCTGATATACAATTCAAAGGAAGCTTTTATCTTCTCCACTTCCTTCAATTCATCCGCCACCACATCAAAAGCATCTTTGATACGGACTTTTTCTTTTAAATCCTGGACCATAAGATTGAAACTTTGGGTTAACAACCCAATCTCATCTTTGCTTTTTACCAGTGCGATTACGCCTAAATCCCCTTTGGCCACTTTGGCCATCGCAGTAGTCAAATCAGCAATCGGACGGGTAACGGTTTTAGAAACCCAGAGCGCCCCCCCAAAACCCAAGGCCATCATTACCAAAGTCAACAATATATTACGAATCTTGGCCAGCATAATTTCCTGTTTCAAAGCCAATAAGGAAAAGCGCAGATTCACGGTTGCCACCCGAGTATCTTCTACTATGATATCACCGGAAATCCTGGCTGTATTTCCAAGTGTGAATTTGTACTTTGCCAATTTGAGCAAGGTAGCTTCGCTCTCAGCAATCCCTTCCAAAGACGCGTCCAACGAGGCTGCTGTCCCCGGATTGACGGTAAATGCTTTCACTTCTCCTTCATTATCCACAATGGAGATATACAGAATGTTGGAGTCCAGATTGCGTACCACTTTAATGAACTCCCGAAAAATCGGCCAGGCCACTCGTTCGCCAGCCAGGGGTTCAATCAACTTCAAGGCCGCGATCATATTCGCCACATCTGTCATCCGCTGGTCCATTTCCTGATTTTTCAATTTGGATTCTTGAATAATCGAGAAATAAGAAACTATACCCATGATTAGCGTAACCAGGGTAATGACCAACATGGTTATTTTATGCGTTAATCCGAAACGAACCGTTTTTTTTGCTGTCGCCATAGTTATCCGGGTTCCTTAAGGGATATAGGTAAAGCCATAGACACTCTTATCAAACGAACCTACGGCTAATATAGCATCGGAAATCATGGGCGATGAATTAACCGCTCCACCTGCCGTATATTTCCATTTTTCTTTCCCATCGTTGGCCCGTAAAGCGTATAGATCCGAACCTGCTCCTACATAAACAACACCATTAAATTCAACCGGCGAAGAAAGCACGGTGCCTTTCAATTTCGCTTTCCAACGGATACCTCCGGTACTATTGTTTAAGGCGTATAGATGCTTGTCTTTTGAACCAACAAATAAATACTTGCCGGAAATACAGGGAGACGAAGATACCCAACCATTGGTAGCGCACTTCCAAACTAACTCACCATCATCAATATTCAATGCATAAATACTCTTGTCATCCGAGCCAAAAAAGACTTTGTCGTCACCAATCGCAGCAGAAGAGAAAATCTGGCGATTAGCTTTAAACTTCCAATTCACACTCCCGCCGGCTAGATCCAAGGAGTAAAATATTCCGCCCAAGGTCCCGATATATACTATACCCTTTTTTACTTTGGGGCTGGCGGCAATTGGACCACCTAAGTTTTTCTTCCAGACCTCAGAACCATTGCCGGCATTATAGGCATACAGCACACCATCCATGCTGCCGACCAAGGCAATACCGCCGACCACCGCCGGGCTGGAAAAATTGATAGCCCCGCCGGTAAGCGTTCTCCAAAGCATTTTACCGGTTTGGGCGCTTAAGCAATAGAGATAAGTATCTTGGGAACCAATATAGACTTTTCCTTTCACTACAGTAGGTGATGAAGTCACCGGAGCGCCGGTAGTCTTTTCCCATATTTGGCGGCCATCTTTGGCATTGATGGCATAGACTTTGCCATCCCCGGAGCCAATGTACACGACCCCGCCAACCAAAGTCGGCGAACTATCAACCACACCTCCAGTCCGGTATTTCCACTGTAAATCCAGGGGTGGCGAAATCGGAATGCCGGAAGCAGGCCGGTTTTTTGCATTCTTACGAAACATGGCCCAACCGGTTGCCTGGTCAGAAGATATTTTTGGAACAGCCGCCTTGGTGGGCTTGGATGCGGGTTTTTTCTCTGGTACTGCCTGTATCTGTTCCTTAACTGCGGCAATTTGCTGTTCGATCTGTTTCACTTGGCGTTTAGAAGTACGGCCGCCTGATTTGCGAACTTGTGCCAGCGCCTGACGCAATTCTTCCAGTTTACGCTGTTGTTCAGCAATAATTCTCTGTTGTTCCGCGGCTTTCTGTTGCGTTTGCGCGTTTCCAGAGACATTAAACTGTATTTTTATTTCTTTTTCCTGGGAAGGTTTACCGCATCCGATTATTAAACCAAAAACAAATGGTACGAGCAGAAGAAATCCAATCGCCCGTCGTAGTATAGTCATATTGTTAAAACCTCCACGTTTCTCGAGTATTAATTTTATCCATTAATTTTCCTACAAATTCTAGCATGCGTTAATTTAAATTGTCAATCTCACTTTATATATTTTGGCAAATTATTAAACACCGGAAAATGTTGAATTTTAAAGATAGGTTCACAAAATTTCAACTGTAAGGGCGGGTTTGAACCGAGGGGAATCCCATACGATTGCTCCTCCGGTCGGGGAAACCTGCCCTTGT
Organism: bacterium; assembly: GCA_023139775.1. GTDB lineage: Bacteria > Oederibacteriota > JAAXVQ01 > JAAXVQ01 > JAUVAV01 > JAGLMY01. Next base: position 8,160 of record JAGLMY010000172.1, on the reverse strand, counting down.
TTTTATATGTAACAACGGGCGGATTAAAAACCTGGCGGGCAGGTTTGGAACCTGCCCCTACTTTTTAAAATCCGTCCTTATACCCTAATTCAAGGAGACCTCTTCCATAGCCATAGAAGTGACCGGTTGCAGGGACTGTTCCTCTTTATCTCCTTTGAATTTCACAGCTATCAGACTGGATACACCTGATTCTTGCATGGTCACACCATAGAGAACACCTGCTGTTTCCATAGTAATCTTATTATGCGTAATGACAATAAACTGTGATTTTTTCGCAAATTCATTGAGAATGCGACCAAAACGCATGGTATTGGTATCATCCAAAGGCGCGTCCATTTCATCAAAAATGCAGAAAGGACTGGGTTTAATCAAGAATATGGCAAACAGCAGTGCAATAGCAGTCAGCGCTTTCTCTCCACCTGAAAGCAATGAGATGTTTTGCAAACGTTTTCCCGGAGGCCGGGCAATGATCTCTATCCCTGTTTCCAGCATATTAGTCTCATCCAATAAGACCAGATCCGCATCTCCGCCATTAAACAATCTCCTGAACACCTCTTTGAATTTAATCCGAACCTGGGAGAAGGTGTCGGAAAAGCGTTCCCGGCTCTCTAGGTTAATCTTGGTAATCAAGCGCTGCAAGTTATCCTTGGCCTCTTTCAAATCCGATAATTGTTTGGTTAAGAACTCGTAGCGCTGCTCCAATTCATCGTATTCTTCCATAGCCACTAAATTTACAGATCCCATAGTATTGATTTTGTCTTTCAATTCTTTAATTCTGGTCCGAATTGCTTCCGTATCTTCGCTGGTCTCAACCGCAGTTTCCTCACTGCCTTCTTCATCGTTTTCCAAATTCAAATTCAGTTTGTATTCTTCTTCCATATAGGTCTCAAGTGACTTGAGATTCATTTTCAATTGCGTTTTTTTCAACTCGAATTCATGCAATTCCTGTTTGGTGGTATTTAAAATATCCTGAATCTCACGCAACCCGGCCTCTTTCTCTTTCTTCTGCGCAGTCAGCGTTTCCCGCTGTTGCTTCATGCCGGACAAGGCCTTTTCCTGGATTACCTTATTTCCCGATAAGCGTTCCAATTGCGCCTGTTTCTCTTTCATCTGATAGTCCATATCCGACATACGGTCTTGGTCACGTTTAATGTTGGTGATTTTCTCGGCTTTTTGAGCGGAGATCTCATTCAATTCCGTAGTCACCCGCCCGGTTTCAGTATTCAGGTTGCTCAATTGCTGCTCCAGGGAAGCAGAACTCACCCGCAATTCACCGGCCCGCAGTGAACGTTCATCATATTCCCGGCGCCGCTCCTCAATCTCTTCTTGATGATTGGTCAACTCTTCCTGGGTTTTACGGTCTGTCAGTTCCAATTCCATCAGTTGTTTGGCAGTCTCAGCATGCTCACTCAGAGTCTTATTCAAGAGTTCTATGACCTGCGCCCGTTCTCCTTGCAAGACAACAGTCTGTTTTTCCACTTCCTGCAATTGGGTTTGGGTTCCTTCCAAGGACTTCTCAATCTGGGCAGCTTTGATTTCCATTTCGTGCAATTGTGAATTCACGGTTTCCAAGCCGCCGGTGGTTTCCTCCAAACAAAGCTTGGTCGTGTCCATTTCTGCCTGAGTATTGACCAGGTTTTTCTGTAAAACCTCCAGCTCAGCTTTTAATTCTTCGATCTCGCGTTCACGTCCCAGCAATCCTTTTTCCATCACATCCTGACTACCGCCGGTCAACCAGCGCTCCCGGGTCTGAATTTCACCATTCAGAGTGACCAAGGTTACCTGAGCACCGGCCTCTCGCGCTTTTTGCATGGCTTCCATATCTTGCACAATTACCACATCGTCCAGCAATTGATTAAAAATACCCCGAAAACGTTCATCAATGCGCACCAAATACTTAGCCCAGCCCAGCGTACCGGGTAATTTTAACCATGGTTCGGATTGTGCTTCTCCCGGTAATGTTTCTATTTCTGAGTGCAAATAATTTTCCAAGGGAATAAAAGTGGCACGGCCACGGTTTCCAGCTTGCAGAAATTCAATAACCGGCTTGGTATCACTCTCTTTTTGAAGCAAAATATACTGCAAACGATGGCCTAACAAAGCTTCAAAAGCGAACTCGTATTTTTCATCCGTACGAATAAAATTGAGTACCGGACCGATAATACCGGGAAAGCGTTCAGGCTTGGATTTTTTTTCCAGCAGAATGGTTTTGGCTCCCGTTTCATATCCATCCAGCCCGTTTTTCAACTCTTCAATCCACGTCAAGCGGGAGGTCAACTGGGTCAGGGTAGTATTAAAATTTTCCAACATCGACGTAAGTGTTTTCAGCACATGTTCCAAACGCTCTTTTTCCTGTGTCAGCTTTTCCTGTTCCGCGCGCAAAGCGGCAATGGATTCCGCGTTATTTTTCGCATCGGTTTCCAGGATATTTTTTTCCCGGAGCATTTCCTGATTCTGCTCATGCAAGGATTCCAGTTGCAATTCCAATTTGGCCAGCCTTTGCTCCTGTTCACCTCGACGAATTCCTAAGTTTTTCAGAGTTCCGCGCAGAGTAGACATTTGATCCACAATTTCCAACAACCGGGATTGCTGGTCCTGCACCCGGGCGGCACGTTCTTTCAACTCCTGTTCCAATACGTTTAAACGTTCTTCTTCCTGACTTAGGGATTCCTGGCAGGAAAGCAATTCATTTTCTTTTTGTTCACGCGCTTCCAGAGTCCCGGCGTTCTGTTCCCTAAGCTGTGTCTCTTTAGTATTGAGCGTTGTCAGTTCGGTTTCCAAACGTTCAATACTGATTTGCAAATCATTCTTTCGCAATTCAGAGGAAGAAACAAAATCTTCGGTTTTAATCATTTCTTCATTCACACGATGAACCGATTCCTGCATTTCAGTCAATTTCGCTTCTGCGTTTGTGAGCGCATCGTTCAATCCGGAGATTTCAGCCTCCAGGGTTAGCCGGCGCACTTCCTGTTCCTCGGTCCGGGTTTGGCACCCTTCCCATTCCTGCTCAATCTTTCTTAGCTGACGCCGTTTCTCTTTCAGTTCCCGTTTGCCCCGTGAGACTTCCAGGGTAGTCAATTCCTGTTTGCAGGATTGAAAACGACGCGCTTTTTGAACTTGGCGTTCCAATGAATTAGTCTGACGTTTCACTTCCACCGCGATATCATTCACGCGCAGATAATTTTGTTCTGTGGATTCCAGTTTCCGCAGCGACTCATCTTTGCGCGCTTTGTATTTTGAAATCCCGGCAGCTTCTTCAAACACAAAACGACGATCCGCGGGTTTTGAAGAAACAATGAGATCAATCTTACCTTGCTCCAAAATAGAATAAGAATTGGTGCCGATGCCGGTATCCATAAACAAATCCTGAATGTCCCGCAAACGACACGGAACTTTATTGATAAGGTATTCACTCTCACCTGACCGGAAGGTACGCCGGGTAATGGTAATTTCTTCATGTTGGCTCTTGAGTTGCCTGTCACTGTTGTTCATAGTCAGAGAGACTTCGGCCATGCCCACGGCTTTTCTTTGATCCGTACCGTTAAAAATAACATCTTCCATCCGTGCTCCGCGCAGTGATTTCGCGCTCTGTTCGCCCAATACCCAGCGAATGGAATCAACAATATTGGATTTACCACAACCGTTAGGACCGACTATAGCGGTTATGCCTGATTCAAAATTAAGTGTGGTTGGATCAACAAAAGACTTAAACCCTTGCATTTCCAGTTGTTTAAAATACACAGTACCTTCCCCCTAAAACATCATTCGCACCACAATATATTGGGGTGAATATACACCTTAATAATAAGTATGTCAAGGGGGGAAAAAGATAAAAAAACGCAAAATTTAGATGTCCGTAACGGAGCCTATACAATATGCTGTGTGATATAATTGCAATTATGTAATATTACAAGACACAATATGTGGGATGTAAGAAAATCGTTAAATTTCAAGATTTTTTTGTTATATAGTAGGGAATGGTCCTGTAGGGAATGGTCGCGACCAAAGGGAATCCCATTCGTAGGGAACGGTCGCGACCGTTCCCTACAGGTTTATATTCCAACCAATGTGATTTTCGCCTTATTAGCAAGCGCAATAGTCTGTTCTTGCTGTATAAACAGTGTCTTCCCGGCATCAAATGCCAGTACCGTGGCTTTGGCTTTTTGCAGGGATTCAATGGTGTTGGGCCCAATCACTGGCGTGTCAAACCGCAAATCCTGCTTGGGCTTCAACACCTTTACCACCACTGCCCCGCCTCTGGAAAACTCACCGCTTCTCACAATACACGCATCAGTACCTTCCATGGCTTCCACAGCGATCACTGCTTTTTCTTTCACCACCACAGTTTGCCCCACATCCGCGCCAGCCAGATGTTTCGCAATTTTATAACCAAATTGAATATCTTCCTGTTCACGCTTAGTGGGCCGGCGCCTGGTAAGCATACCTTTTTCCGGCAGATTGGATTTCAAATAGGGTAAAGGTGAAATAAGTTCCACCCCTTCTTGGGCCAAGACGCCAGACACTGCTTTTAGCAAAGAATCAGCACGTTTGTCTTTTACTTTGGCCAATAGTGTTACAGCTTTGAGGTCTAATTTGAGGTTTGAAAAAAGCCGCTTGTGTCGAATCATGCCGGCCATAACAACTTGCGTGATACCCGCGGTTTTGAATGCTTTTATCATTTTTCCCAACTGCCCAATACTCACCCAGTGAATCTCATTCACACTTTGCGCCAGCTCAGCATACGTCTCTCCTGGGAAAGCCACGGCTATCACGGTTTTGCCTTTGGCTTTCATGGTTTGAGCAACCAAAAACGGAAATTCTCCCCAGCCGGCAATCAAGCCGATCTTATTTGTCTTATTACTTTGCGATGCCACGTTCGGATTCTTTTATGAAATTAACCAGCAATTCTATTTCTTGATGCTGGCGGGCTTCCGCTTCCAACTTGACGAGGGCTTGCGAAGTATTCAACTTGGAACGGTATAAAATACGATACGCTTTCTCAATAATACCAATTTGGTCTTTCGTGAATCCCTTCCGCTCCAAACCGATCTTGTTGATTCCCGCGATACGCAACGGAGAATCAGCGCACATAATGTAGGGCGGAACATCTTTGGCCACGCGCGAATGACCGCCAATAATGGCATAAGAGCCAATCCGGACATACTGGTGGATGGCATTAAGACCTCCAATATTCGCATGATCCATAATGGTCACATGTCCGGCCATGGCAATGGCATTGGCCATAATGTTGTTGTTTCCAATTTTACAATCGTGCGCCACATGCGCGTAGGTCATAATTAGATTATCATTGCCAATCACGGTCGAGAGTTCTCCGTCGGTCGCGCGATTGATGGTCACGTACTCTCTAATGGTATTTCGGTCACCTATTTTGGCAAACGACTTCTCACCTCTATACTTTAAATCCTGACATTCGGACCCAACGATCGCTCCGGTAAATATTTTATTATCGCAACCCACGGTGGTCCACTTATCGACCAACGCGTAGGCGCCCACCTGGGTACGATCACCGATCTGCGCTTCCGCATTAATAATCGCGCCTGGACCTATTTCAACATCCTCGCCTAGTTGGGCTTGCGGATGGACAATTGCTGTAGAATGAATAATAACTGCCATGGGTTTCTCCTTTTCAAATACTTTATAGTAGGGAACGGTCGCAACCGAAGGGAATCCCATTTTAGATATCCATCCGGTCGGGGGACCGTTCCCTACACCGTTTCCTACCGATCCATGATGACGGACATCAGATCAGCCTCACACACCAAGTCTTCACCAACAAAGGCCTTGCCGTGCATCTTGGCAATTTTGGAACGAAGCTTGTCTACCTCAATTTCTAAGCGGAGTTGATCACCGGGCACCACTGGTTTGCGGAATTTGACATTATCAATTCCCATAAAATACACTACTTTGTCCCGCGCATCCGGAAAACTCTTCATCAACAAGACTCCACCGCATTGTGCCATGGCTTCAATGATTAACACGCCCGGCATAATCGGATGCCCGGGAAAATGTCCCTGAAAAAACTGCTCGTTCATCGTCACATTTTTTATACCCACCACGCGCTTGCCTATTTCCAAATCAATCACGCGATCAACCAGTAACATCGGATACCGGTGCGGCAATAAAGTTTCAATCTCTTTGGCATCAATAATCATTTTTTCTTTCCCCCTCTCCATAATACCATTTCGTTCTTTTATTTTTTTAAGTTGCTGAACCAAACGCGCGTTCATTTCATGGCCGGTGTAATGCGCCACAAAATGGCCCTGCACAGCCGAACCAAAAAGAGCCAAATCACCGATAAAATCCAGAATTTTATGCATCCCCAGCTCTTGCTCAGTGCGTAAAGGCGGATTCAACGGTCCCTGTTCACCGATAACCAGAGCATTTTCCAGGCTGCCGCCTTTGGCCAAGCCATTAGATTTAAGCCAGTCTATTTCCTGCTCCAGGCAGAAGGTTCGGCAGTGCGCAACTTGTTTTTCAAATACTTCAGGTGATAATTCCACATCAACCCTTTGGGGTTGTAACCAGGGATGATCATAATATAAATTGTAGGTAATACGCAAGCCGGGATAGGGCCAACCGACAATTTCCTTAGAACCGTTTTGGAGGATAACCGGTTTTGGCAGTCGAAATACCTGCCGTTTACTTCCCGGAATTTCGACAATACCTGTTTTAAGAATGGCTTGTACATATGGCTGAGCCGAACCATCCATGATCGGTGGTTCAGAGGCAGTCAATTCAACCAGGCAATTATCTACTTCCAAGCCGGCTAAGGCTGCCAATGCATGCTCAATCGTATGAATTTTAACGCCATTTTCCTGAATCGTGGTTCCGCGCGTGGTTTGCGAAACCAATTCCGGACGAGGAGAAATTCGTGGTTCTCCCGGTATATCTTTACGCACCAGAATATATCCGGTATCCGCCGGCGCGGGACAAAATGTCAGAGTTGTTTCCAGCCCGGTATGTAAACCAATCCCGGTAAGCGCCACAGGCTTAGCCAAAGTACGCTGCCAAACGTCTGATTTCATTCCTTTTCCAACTCTTTTAAACGCGTTTCCAACTGCTCGATTTTTTTTCTCAACTCAGGGAGCCGATGAAATTCCGCCAACAAACGCATATCTTCTTTATGGGACTTGGCAGGATACCCGGAGATAAACTGTCCGGGCGCAACATCCTTGGTAATGCCGGATTGTCCTCCAACAATAACCCGATCGCCAATTTCAATATGACCCGCGGTTCCGATCTGGCCACCCATCATCACATTATTCCCAACTTTGGTGCTGCCGCTAAATCCGGTCTGACCGGCCACCACAGTATTGGAACCAATCCGCACATTATGAGCCACCATAATCAGATTATCCAGTTTTGTACCTTGTCCAACCCGGGTTTCCCCGAGTGCGGCCCGATCCACAGTGGTGTTGGCCCCGATCTCAACATCATCTTCAATAACCACAGTGCCAATTTGGGGGATTTTTTGGTACTTCCCACCGTCTGGAGCAAAACCAAAACCATCACCACCCAGGACAACTCCGGGGTTCAGAATAACGCGGTTACCGATGGAGATACTTTCCCGGATCACAACACCAGGATGGAATTGACAATGTTCACCCACTGTGGTGTTTTCACCCACATACACTTGTGCCACTAATACACTCCCTTTTCCAATCTCAGCTCCGGCTTGCACTACACAAAAGGGTCCTATGGCCGCATCCTTTGCCAGCTTCGCTTTAGGATGCACAAATGCCATGGGATGAATGCCCGGTTCGGGTAATGGGATGGAGGGAGCATACAGCGACAAAATCTTGACAAAATCAAGGTAAGGGTTTTTACTCGTCAAACACGGCCGATCATATGAAATATGCGAAGACAACACCACCGCCCCGGCCTGTGTGGTTTCCAATTGTTTGCGATACCGCTTATTGGATAAAAAACTCAGGGTCGACCCATCCGCGGTATCCAACGGTCCAACTTTGGTAATAATAACCTCTGCCGCATTGGCCCCCCGCATCGCAGCGCCGGTAAATTCAGCCAGTTCTCGTAATGATTTAGCACACTCCATAATAACAATCCTTATTCTTAATGTATCCCGAAAACCAGCAAAATTTGTATCATGTGAGTGAAGTGCTGTGTTTTGTCAAATAA
>JAGLMY010000171.1 GCA_023139775.1 bacterium | reverse complement strand
TAGGGGCGAATCCACGTATTCGCCCAATGGTTGAATCTGTGAAATCTGTGATCCCATCTGCGAAATCCGCAATCAAAGCCGCCCGCGCAGTCGACAAAATCTTCAATCCTGACAATGGCAAATACCAGGGACCGCCGGACAACCTGGAAAACCTCAACCCCGGCGACACCTACAAAACCCCCAATGGGTTGGAAGTGGAGATCAAAGAAAAATATAAAACCCCGGACGGCGAAGAGCGGATAAAAGGCCGCGTACTGCCGAAGGCAGAGAAGCAGCAGTCGCAAAATGCCGTAGGCACGCAATGCATTGCGCCCAATAACACCGGCCCGGAATTGAAAACCGTAGGGGCAACCCTTGCGGTTGCCCCACAATCCGACAAGACCCCGGTCAAACAAGCCCGCAACGTAGAAAAAATCCTCAATCCTGACAATGGCAAATACCAGGGACCGCCGGATAACCTGGAAAACCTCAACCCCGGCGACACCTACCGTGCCCCCAATGACCTGGAAGTCGAGATCAAAGAAAAATATAAAACCCCGAACGGCGAGGAGCGGATAAAAGGCCGCGTACTGCCGAGAAAAGAACGGGTGGAGGACAGCGGCAAAGGCGAAAGCGGGGGCAAAAAAGCCACGGGCATCGATATCAAACAATCCCGCGAAAGCGAGAGACGCGCTTCAGGTCCGCGCTTAATAGGAGGCGCGATCCAGGAATCGACCGGCATAATAGCAGACGTACCTAATCCTAATAGGGGCTACGCAGCAGCCTTGCCGGCAGGCGTAAAAGCATTAGCGCAGAGCGGGCCTGTGGATATAATGAGCCGGGCAGCGGAAAAGACAGTCGCGGCCATGGAGAAAGTGACACCCAAGACAATCAAAAAAATCAAGGCCTTATATAGTGAAGTCAAAGCCATAATCTCAGATATCAAAGCCGGCATTGCCGGCATTAAAGAAAGCATGTCCAAGCTGATAGTATTCATGAAACAAGTGGAGAAGACTATTGATATATCAATACCAGTATCAATAAAACAATTATTAAACGGTCTGGTGAAAAGTTACAAACAGATGTACCGTATTGGTACGAAAAACCCGGGCGTATTAAAACAATTTATGCAAAGCACACCGCAAGGAGCATTGCTGTCAGGTATATTGGAAAGTGCAGGCAAAGATTGCCATGAAGCAATGGATAAACTGCTGCCAGAAGTAGTGTTGGGTATAGCTGAGGTATTATTGCAGGAAACCGGCAAACTCAAGAGAGATGCGGAGCAAGGCAGCCTTAATGATAAACAAGCAGCACAGATGTTGAATAAGCTGGAAATATTAAAGAATGAAGTGTACGCGCAAAAAGAAGCCATAGATTGGGATGAAGCTAAAACTCAGATAATGATGAAGGAACTTGGAGATACCGGTAAAGCGCTCATGGTCATGATAAGCGGCAGCCGGAAGTTAAAAGCATCCGCTGAAAAGGATCAGAGCAGTTTGCTGACGCAAATAATGTCAGAAGTGAATCCAGTGGATTTCCTGGCTTTATCATATACAGTATTGGAAGAGAGCAATTTGAGCGCCAAAGATAAAACCATAGCCGGAGCAATAATTCTAATAGGAATAGCGGCCGAAGGACTGGCATTAATCAGCCCTTTTGTAAAAATAGGCGAAGGATTCCAGCCTGTTGCCAAAAAAACAACAGGATTCGTTTGCGATATTCTCGGTAAAAAAGGAGAAAAGAAAACAAGATATCAGGAAACGGCGGGCATGGTAAGTTTTATAGGAATAGCTGCCCTAGGCGGGCCGGGCGGATTGTTAAGCTATGGCATAAAAGTGGGAGTATTGGGTACTGTCAGCCTGGGAGTTATCAAAGGAGCGCCGGGTCTTAATAAAAAGCTGGGCGGGAATAAAAAGACCTTGGGTCCGGTACAAGACCTCTTATTTTTGTTAAGCGCGGGCGCGATATCATTGACCAGCAAAGTAGGCTTGGCGCCTATAAAGAACGCGTTGAAAAATGTCCACGTGAAAGAAGCAGAGAGCGGAAAAGTACGCATAAGCAGGCAAATAGGCCAACTGGAAAAAATAAAAATCAATAATAAGGCAGTAATAGATAGATTACAACACCAGCTTAAAACAGTAAAACACGAGCGACAAAGCGCTCAGGGACTATTGAAGCGGAAACTGAAAGCAAAAGAAATAAACATCAAGCATGAATTGAATCAAGCCAGGATCAAGCAAAACAAGGTACAAATAAAAGAGCAGCAAGTAAAACTGGAACGCAATCAAATAGAACAAAAAACATCGACAAAAAAAGGCCGGTTGGTTAAACTACAGCAAGAGGCTAAAAGTATAAAGCATAATCTAAAACGCTTGGAAAAAAGCGGGATATATTTAGCCAATAAAAAAGCCGGGCAAATCAAACAGGAGGCCAAAGCGCATGGGGTGGTTCTCAAAAAAGCAGCATACCTGGGACAATATGACAAAAGAGCAGCTGCAAAAGCATTACGAGAGGAAATTCTTGGGGCTTCTAAAGAAGTACGAGAAACTAGAGCAGGAGAGCAATCAAAGATACAGCAAACTAGAGCAGGAGAGCAATCAAAGATACAGCAATCTACTGACGAAGTACGACAAGCTACTAGCGAGGTTAGAGCAGCTCGAAGAGTAGAAATAGGCTGGGGAATATTGGGCGACGCACTAAGCGGAATAAAAGAGACCATGCAAAATACCCGAACCTTTGTAAAAGACATGAGCGTGCCCAAGCCCAAAAGCGCCAAGTATTCCTTTGGGGAGATAATAAAAGAAATAATGATCCCCCGGACCAACGCCGGCGTGCTTCTCCGCTATGGAATAATCGGCAGCCTCGCGCTGGAAATGGCCATGCCGGATAATAGCGAGGGAGCAGCAGTATTCCCCGAATCCCCCGGCGCGAATCAAAACCTCAATTCCATTCCCCTGAAAAATCCCATAGCCGGCGGCCTGAAAACCATCACTGCCATGCCCGGCGTTTCCGCGATGCAGACCACTGCCAGGGCCATAGCGCCCAAGGTGAAAGAAGCAGGCAAGGCGCTTGCCCAAACCACCCAAGCCGCGTATCAAAAAACCAAAGCCAGTGCAATTGAAACCGGCAAATGGCTAAAACAATCCGCCGTGGTCTCAATCAACCAAGTGAAGGCCAAAATCCTAAATACAGCATGCAAAATAGACCAAGGAGCCCGGGAAACATACCAAAAGACAAAATCCGGGTTAATTAAAGCCGGTGAATGGGCAAAAGAATCCGCAGCCGCCTCAATCAACCAAGCCAAGGCCAATATCCCCGATAAAGCATATAAACTAGACCAAACCAGCAGAGACGCATATCACAAGGGCCAAGAGACAGCCGGCAAGATAGTGGAGTGGGGGAAAAAGCAGGCAGCTAATCTTAAATACCAGGGAGTCAAACACACATTTAAACAAGTATTCACCCTGGCTGGAAATCCCGTGCTCAATCCTATGGCCAATATGGAGAGCTATGGCAAAAAGTACCCGGCAGTAGCAAAAAAGCTGAAGACAGACTGGAAGAATATAAGCAAAGATTACGACAGCCAAGAGAAGGCCGGCCGGACAGTAGAAGCAAAAGCCGGAACCTTAAAGATCGACCTGCACGGCCGGGCTGATATGAAGCTGGAGAGCGTGCCCCTGGCAGGCGGTCAGGGATACTATAAAATGTCCGAAGAATTATATAACGCGTCTCCTGACAAGCATAAATTCATCATGTCATACGACGGCCGTCCCATGGGGATAGTACCGGCCAAAAACAAGGCATTATCGCCGGAAATCCAACAAGCTTTATCCGAAGGCCGAATAATGATAATAAACCAGCCAAAAGACATGGGGGAAATAATTAGTCAAAACCATATAATTCCTGTGGCCAATGGGATAGGCAATGAAAATAGAATTGATCCGCCTGATTATGCAAAGGGTCTTGCAAAAGAGATAATATATAAGGGTATGAAAAATACTTTTGCCGTTCCGCTTTACAACCGCAGCGAGAAATTGGATCAGAAAGCCAAAAATGGAGCGTCAGATACAGCCATGTTTATACAGCAAAATCTTTTGCGTGACAGCTTGATGATAAACGGCAGTGAAATGCTACTGCCTATTTCAGTGCAGAGGGATAAGATACTAAGGGAGTTAGAATGGCATGTTAATGAAATAAAATATGAGAATAAATTAGGCCCTTGTCCAAGTGTATTATTTATTGGTTTTTCTGGAGGTTTTCAGCCCAGCCAGGAAACCGCGACATATTTTAAGGACAAAGCTTCGCTGATAAATCTGGACGGTCCGGCCAGCGAGAATGACATTTCCGGCATATACAGTTATACGCGCATGCGGTCAAGCTGGATCGGGGATATGTACAGCATAGGCAAAACACCGGAGAGAACGCGGGAAATAAACATAACGCCCCCGGATGATCCCCGGGCGAACATGGATACCAATAATCATCATGTGTTTTTCGAAAAAGAAGCTGTAAAGGCGCAGGTGCTGGAAGAAGTAGAGCGCCGGATAGAAGAGCGCTACAACATAATGTACGATGATCTGAGATATATAAAGAAATAAAGAAGCTGTGAAAGGACAAATACATGAGACTGGTTAAAGCCCTGGCAATAGCCGCAATATTGGCAATAACAAGCGTCAGCCTAAGTGCAGCCCAAGACTGGACAAATGCCTGGCAGAACGAGAGAAACGACCGGGAAGAAGTAAACATCAAATTGCCGTTAAAAGAAGTATGGAAGAAAGTCAAAGTGATCGGCACTGGAAACCCGGTATATATGGATGGCAAGGTGTATCTGCTTTACATTAAAGAGGGATTTTTCTTTGATAAGGCTTATATCAATGAGGTGGATATAAAGAAAGGGAAAGTAATAAAAAGTCATTTGGTGGGAAAAGTGAATCCCTTTTTATATATCAGAATGATAGGTCATAAAGGCATATACTATATTTCAAGGGTTTGGCTGGACGATAGTAAAGATGAAGCAGAGCTGCATACATGGATACACGCGTATGATTTGAAACAGGAAAAAATCATATGGGAATATAAAAATAAGGCACCATTTACCATGGGCAGTTCTAGCAACATAGGAGCTTGGTTAAATGTATATAAAGAAAAATTGGTATTGGCTTCATTTCAAATAAGATTATCACCTAAATTGTACTGCTTGGATGCGAATACAGGGAAAGAATTATGGAAAACTAAAGAGCCGAGAGGTAAGTTGGATAGTACCATGCCAATAATAGCAGATGGCAAAGTATTTGTAGGGACAGCAGATAGCAGTCAAGGCCACGGAGGCCATATCGCGGCATTGGATATAGAGACAGGTGAAGTGGTGTGGGATAGGGAGATGATAGGCAAGAACGAATCTATTGAAAATGAAGGATGGGTAATAGAAGGTGATAGTAATCTAATATATAAAGACAATAAGATATATGTTTCCGCCTACAATCATCCTGCGAGAGGTAGTTTGCGAGTATTTCAAGCAAATAGTGGAAAAGAGATATGGAATACAAATAATGTATGGCAGAAGGGATTTCATGAAACAGGATTAATCGACATGAAATATTTTTATGGTGTAGGCTTTAAAACGGATATTAGAAAATACGATTTAAATAACGGTTTGATTGTATGGAAAAAATTATATGCAAAAGAAGGATTAAAGCTCTGGCTTCAAACATCCGAATGGATTTGCTGTTCAATTAAAGATGAAGGATTAAACAAATTAATCTTCATAAATAAGAGCGACGGCGCGGAAATAGCCCAGTACGAATTACCCAGCTACGGCCAAATCAGCCAACTTGCATATATCAGCAGTGTTACACCTATAGAAAACCATCTCCTTGTCGGGATCGAAGACGGGACATATTATTTATTTGAAGGTTCGCAAAGTAAAAGCGGTGATGAGCTTGTACGGCGATATTGACCTCTCCTCAGGATTTCTAGTGGTTGGGAAAAAAACTAATCCCCTCCCCAGATTTTGGTGGGATACCCCAAAAGCGGGTACAGGTGGGTTAGGGGAGGGGGCTCAAAAGCCTGGATTGCCCCCCTCTCCTTGCTCCTCTCCCACGTTGGGGAGCGGAATCTTCTTTGATGGTGCGTATAACCATTTTGGTGTCAGCATTGCTTTTGGATAGGGATCGACGTATAAATTTTGGAGGTAAGTTGAAAGTGAAAAATGGAATATTATTAACTCTATTAATAGTTTTAGCATTGTCAAATATCGGTTTGGCAGATGTGGTTACCTGGGATAAGGGCGGGTCTGACAATAAGTGGAGTACTGCGGAAAATTGGAACAACGATACAGTTCCAACTAGTGAGGATGAAATACTAATATCAGTAATAACGAATGGTGGTATTAACATTGACATACCAATAGTAGTTAAGGGGATTGAAATAAATGACAGACTATATGGTAATAACGAGATTTATGCTTCAAGTACTATTGATACTGGATATTTAAAAATCAAATCAGGGACACTCAAGACGGCTGAAAATGCATTCGGAGATATAAATATATCTGGAAATTTAGAAATTGATGGAAATGGTGAACTTGTTTGCAGATATAAAAATAAAATTGGAAACGGCGAAGGACAAATAGTAACAGTTGGTGGAGATGCAATAATAAATAGTAAAATAACAGCAGATGGTAAAGGATTTCACTTTAATGAAGGTCCAGGAAAAGGCGGTGAGGGTTACGGAGCTTCATATGGAAGCAGAGGATATAAAAGTTTAACTATGCCATATGGAAGCATGCAAAATCCAGTAGTATTAGGTAGCAGTGGTAATTATAGTCGAGGTGGTGGTGCGATTATCTTAAAAATAAGTGGAAGTATACACATCAATGGGAAAGTAACCTCAAGTGGCACTGATAGTTCCACATGTGGTTCAAGTAGTACTGGAGGATCTATCAATATTACTGCTTTAAGCATTTCTGGTAGCGGTAAAATCTATGCTAATGGCGATGGTTATGGCAGTGGAGGACGAATAGCCCTAAATATAAGTGGAACAGACACATTTAATGGAGAAATAGCTGCTGATGGTGGTAATAGTGGAATTTCAGGAGGAGAGCGAGGACGTACTGGTACAATTTGGTTAAGCCAATCAAAGCGTAACAACTTAATATTAGGCGGTGCAGATAATATTAAAAAATTAAAATTAGGGTCAGATGATACTAATGATTATAATTTTGGGCATATTACTATATTAGATGGAGGTTTATTACAAATCGACGGGAATAATAGTCGGGGTATTGGAGGTGGTGCTGCAATAATGAATATTGCTGGTGATATAAAGGTTGAGTCAGGTGGTGAAATTAATGCTGACTACCTGGGCTTTAGGCCAGAAGAAGGCCCTGGTGTTGGTGATGAGAATATTGGGAGTACTTACGGTGGACGTGGATATAACAATACGGATGAAACGTATGGTGATGCTATTAATCCTATTTGTCTAGGTAGTGGAGAAGCAGGCATTTTTGCTAACTCGGGTGGCGGCGGTGCTATTATAATAAAAGCAAATGGAGACGCTACAATTGATGGTGTGATAAGTGCACAGGGAGAGTGTGGTGGTAGTATCAATATACAGGCTGAAAATTTGTTTGGAACTGGAGATATTAGAGCGATGGGGCAAGGAATGAACGGTGGAGGTCGTATTTCTTTTCACATCGATAATGAGGATACTTTTTCCGGTAACATACGCGTTTACGGAGGTGCTGGTGTTAATTATTCTAAGCATGGCCGTGCCGGAACAATTTGGCTTAGTCAGGCGAAACGGGATAATTTAATACTTGGCGGTACAGGTAATATGCAAAAGTTAAGACTAGGGACAGACGATGAAATTAATTATACTTTCGGGCATGTAGAAATATTAGACAAAGGCATACTAGAGATTGATTGTCATGAAGTCCGTGGTACCTCAGCAACACTTAGCATTTCAGGAGATTTAACAGTTAGACAAGGAGGATCAATTAGCGCGGATAACCTAGGTTATCATGCATATGAAGGTCCAGGAAAAGGAAATGGTGGAACATATGCGGGCCAGGTATATTTAAATCCTCCCGCTACGTATGGAGATTTTGCTAATCCAACAGCTTTAGGTAGTGGAGGTTATTCTGCTCCAGGGGCAGGCGCGGTTATCATCAAAGTAACAGGTTCAGTTCGCATTGATGGTGATGTAACGGCAAATGTTTCCAGTAGCTATGTAAGTTGCGGCTCTGGCGGTTCAGTTAATATTACGGCAGCAAATCTTTATGGATCTGGTGCAATTATGGCTTGTGGGGATAATTATGGTGGAGGAGGTCGTATTGCCATTAATGTTAGCGGTGAAGATATTTTTTCTGGCACTATTGCAGCCAATGGCGGGGATGATATTGATAACTATTACCGTGGACGCACTGGTACAATTTGGTTAAGTCAATCACAACGCGAAAACTTAATTCTTGGCGGAATTGGTCATATGAAGAAATTAAGATTGGGCTCGGATGATAGTTGTAATTATACATTTGAAAATATTACAATTTTGGATGGGGGTGTCCTGGAAATAGATGGGAATATGAAAAGAAGCGAATTTGGTAGTGCAGCAAAAATAAATTTAACAGGAGATTTACATATTGCTTCTGGAGGTGAAATAAATGCCAACTATCTAGGAGCTCGATATGAAGAGCATATAAGTACAAGTTATGGGGGCCAAGGTGCCAATAGTTTGTCACCGACGTACGGCGATATGGAAAATCCGATTTCACTTGGTGGGGGTTGTTATAACGGAAATGGAGGTGGAGCTATTATTATTGCTGCATCTGGATCTGTAAATATAGATGGAGAAATTAACGCCGCTGGCTATCACTGGCTCTATAATGGCGGTACTGGCGGAACCATTAATATTTCCGCCTTAACACTATCCGGTAACGGAACTATCAGATCAATAGGAGATACTAATTGTAGTGGTGGAAGAATTGCTTTTCATATAAGCGGAGCAGACACATTTTCCGGATTAATAGATGCCGGGGGGGCGCGAACTGGCACCATTTGGTTGAGTAAAGCTAAACGGGATAATCTTATTTTGGGTGGCCAAGGTAATATGTTAAAGCTAAGACTGGGTACAGATGACCACAATAACTATACATTTGAGAATATTGTTATTCAAGATGGTGGATTATTAGAAATTGACGGAAATACTAATAGGGCAACTGCGGCAACAATTAATGTTACGGGTGAATTAAAAATACAATCTGGTGGCAGGCTTAGTGCAGATTCACTCGGAAATTATAGTAGAAAAGGGCCTGGAAAAAGCAATAGCAATTCTGGTGCAAGCTATGGTGGTAAAGGATACATGAGTAAAGGTATCACCTATGGTGATTTAAAGGATCCTATTAACATGGGAAGTGGTGCAAGTAAAACATCAGGTGGAGTAGTTAAGATTGTTGCTGATAATAGAGTACTAGTAGATGGCCTAATTAGTGCAAATGGTGGTACGGGCGGGGAAGGTGGATCTGGTGGATCAGTTAATATCACATCGTCAGTAATTGAGGGTGGTGGGATTATTCAAGCCAATGGAACTGGTTACAGTGGAGGTGGTCGTATTGCAATAAAAGTAGCTGGAAATAATAATTTTGGAAATATCAGTTTTGAAGCTTATCCTGACGAATACTTTAATAAAAGTGGAGCAGCAGGAACAATCTATCTGCGAGGGAAAGACCATTCCAAACTAATTATTGATCAAAATTATTTGACTACAAGTGAGTATACTGACCTGAGTGAACAAAATGCAGCGAGTGTTACAGTATGTGAGCTATTACTGACCAATAGTGCTTCGTTTTCAATTGGAGCGGATGATCAATTAGCAATATCAGAATATTTATATAGTACGGGGGAGAATATACCCTCTAGAAACAGGTTGAAGTCAATTTCTGGTAGTATTATTAATGCCCAAAGCGCGAAGTTGAAAATTGAAAATTCAATCTTAGTGCTTGATACAAATATTGAACTTGCAGATAAAATTGAGATTTTGCCGGGAGCTTGTTTAGATTTAAATGGATATAACTTGAAATGTTCAACTCCTACAAGAATTGATAATGAGGGTTTGATAAAAATCAAAGGTAATGAAGTTCTAAGCAATATTACAAACGATATTGACTCAGGTGGAGTTGAATATTATGGAACAGAAATATATTCAAGATTATGTTTAGGTGAAGATTACTATCACTTTCACATTAATGGAACAGGTAGCTTTACTAATCCTAAAGCTATTGACATTAATGGTGATTTCTTGATGGATAGCGGTGATTTTATAGTGCCACAACAAATGAACGTGGCAGGAGATTTCTATCATTCAAGTGGGAATTTTGACCATAATAATAGTCTGGTTATATTTGATGGTGATGATCAGACTTTATCTGGAAATACAATTTTTTATAATTTTACCAAGGAAACTGAAAAAGCAGAAACATTATATTTTGAAAAAGATAGCACTCAGATTATAAATGGGAAAATTATCCTTAAAGGTATGGCCAATGAGCCTTTGGCATTGCGTGTTCAATCCAATAGTTCATGGGATAAATGGAAAATTGATCCCCAGGGGCCAAGGGAGATTATGTATGTAGATGTTAAACAAAGTGATAATGTTAACGCCGAAAAAATTTATGCTGAAAAATCTATAGATTCTGGAATGAATATCGGTTGGGTGTTTAGCGAAACAACAAGCACAAGTACACCAACATTATCCAAAACAGTTACAGCAACAGTCTCTCCAACAGCAACACCAACCGTTACCATAATGTCTACTTTTAATTGTACTCCAACAAGCACGTCGTCGCCAACTAAACTATCAACATCAACTCCAGCTACCACGCCGTCACCAACTCAAACTCTCACCCCAACTGTAACTGCAAGCGTTGAAACTATCAATACCTTCAACCGCTCTGTCCTCGCCTATCCCAACCCTGCCCGCGACAAGGTGAATTTCGCCTTGCGGGAAACTGGGGTGGATAAAGTTATTATCAACATTTACAACTTAACTGGCGAGCGGATTGCGAATTTGGACCAAAGCAATCCGGGTCAATTGATTACTTGGGAAACAATGGATATCGCACCAGGGATTTATTTGTACCAGACCGTGATTACTCAAAAGGGACAGGAGAAACGATTGAAGATCAAGAAAGTAGCAATTATTCATTAGCCGGGGTAGCCCAGATGTCCCCCGTGGGCTGTGGGACGGACTTAACTAATGATTCTGCTGCAAAACC
>JAGLMY010000170.1 GCA_023139775.1 bacterium | reverse complement strand
GGTTTTGCAGCAGAATCATTAGTTAAGTCCGTCCCACAGCCCCCTGCACTTGGGTCTAAACCACAGCGGCTATCTACCTCAGTTTGTTTCTATCACTGATGGAAAATTTCACGAAGTCCGGTGGGCCAAAGAACAAGTTCTTCCGCCCAACAGCTTCGTTGTGTTTGACAAAGGTTTCGTTGATTACAAATGGTACCAATCCCTTATATTACAGGGTGTTTTCTGGGTAACACGACTGAAACACAATGCGCGCTATCGTGTTCTAGAACGACGTCCGGTCAATAAACGACAAGGGCTTCTTTGTGATCAGTCCATTAGGCTGACCGGACTCAAAGGCCGGGACTGCCAAAGTCTTTTGCGCCGTATCCGTTATCGCGATAAAAAAACCGGAAAAATATATGTGTTTGTAACCAGCGCCTTTCATCTCAGCGCCAAAACCATTGCTGATATCTATAAAGACCGCTGGCAGACAGAACTTTTCTTCAAGTGGATTAAACAAAATCTCAAAATTAAAACCTTTTTGGGCACATCCAAAAATGCCGTGCTGACTCAAATCTGGATAGCTCTATGCATTTATCTGTTTTTAGCTTGGTTAAAATTTAAAAGTCGATTATCCTTATCCTTGCATCATATGCTTCGCTTGCTTCAACTTAATCTTTTTGAAAGGCGTGATCTGATATCGCTTCTACGAGGACGCCCTATTTCGAATATGGATATTAACCCGCGGCAACTTATGCTTTTGGGTTCGCTGAGTTAATGAGACAGCAATGGTATAATATCTAATAAAATGGTATAATATCTAATAAAAGGAAGGTAAAATTTTGCCCTCCTCCTGCCAGGATATGGAAGGCCTTGGATACTGTCTCTAAATAATGAAATAACTACAGGAGTGCGTATTCAGCGGAATATCTAAGATGGGGCGGATGGACTCGTAAGAACGAAGAAGGTTGGTAATGCAACTGATGCAAAGGAGTCAAGTTAACCCAGGTAGTTAGACCTACTCAAAACGAGGATGAATTCAGTATTATGACAAATTTTACATTACTGAAATGAGTGAACTTACAAACTATTTTAATTTAAGATTAGTTAAATGAGCAAGACGTAAGCACAAAAGCCTCAAGATACACAAGAAAAGAGCGTACGATTGGTTGAGACGAGTTTTCCAGGCAAATCCGATTTTGCTTGAATATTGGAAAGTGTGTTAATGGGAGCGGTGTGAATCAAGAGGTTCCCGCACCGTTCTACGAGCGGCTAAAGGGTAAGTTCCTTTGCCGATTCACCACAATTGTTAAAGGAGGGCTTTAAAAAATGCGGTGTGTTTTCAAAGAAAATAGCCATAACAAGATATATTTTTATCTGTTGACTGCCATTTTATTCTTCATATCCAATAATTCATACAGTGCCAATCTCCCTCCAGTAATAAAGATATATCCTCCAGGCGAAAAAATTGTATATATGGACGAATTACTATCTTTTGAGGTGCATGTGCATGATCCGGACGGTGATCACGTAGAAGAGGTGACTGCAGATAATGTGCCACCAGGCGCTAGCTTTGAGAAGTTTGTTAGACTAACGATATATCCTAATCCAGATAGTGGCGGGCGATTCACATGGACACCATACTACGGACAAGCAGGGAATTATTTTGTTTCCTTTCACGTGAGTGATGCATTTGGCTGGGATATTACTGAAACAATTGAAATAACGGTTATCGGCGGGCCGAGACCCACATCGACCGCTTCACCCACCCCTTGGATTAGACAACAGGAAGTAGCAATTTATCCCAATCCGGCCCGCAGGGAAGTGAGTTTTGCCTATACCATCACTGGACCAGGGAAGATAACAATTGATTGCTATCAGTTGTCCGGTGAAAGAGTGGCACATATTGTTGAGCAGCTGGACGGCGGGGCAGGGCAGACCCTCCGGACTGCCTGGCAGGCTGCGGAAGTCGCGCCGGGGGTCTATATTTGTCAGATCGTGATCCGGGACAGCAGTGGCCGCACGATACTAAGCGAAAAGAAAAAAGTGGCCATAATCAAATAAGCGAACGAGATCATCATTAAACCGAGGAACGACAAACTTAAGGCCGGGAGGCGCCTCCTTCCGGCCTTTTTTATTGTGCGCCCGGCAGGGCGGCGCACCTGCTAGGTATTCCGGGACATTGTTCCCCCACTGGCTTCACGATAAATTGTGCACAAAGTTCCGGATGCCCACGGTTTGCATAATATTTTACCGACAAAACTGATAACTGATAAGAATTTGCTTACATA
>JAGLMY010000017.1 GCA_023139775.1 bacterium | reverse complement strand
TTAACTGCGCACTTCACTGACATGATACTTTTATTCATTATTTTTGTTGGAGGTATAAATAATGGCGCCAATTCATTTCGGCACATCCGGCTGGCGGGATATTATAGCGGATGGGTTTACTTTTACCGGAGTCACGGCAATTACGCGGGCCACAGCGCGTTACTTAAAAAAACGCGGACTGGCCAAAAAAGGTGTTTTAATCGGACATGATCCCCGCTTTTTAGCCGAGGAATTTACCCATCTTTCAGCTGAAGTGATGAAGAGTGAGGGCATTCGTGTGCATGTAGTGATCGCTGCGGCTCCGACCCCGGTTTTGTCCACGGCTATTATTGATTTAAAATTAGCCGGTGGCATCAATTTTACTGCCAGTCACAACCCTGCGCAGTATCAGGGCTTCAAGTGGTCCAATGCCTATGGCGGACCTGCCGGCAAAGATGAAGTAGCGCCCATTGAAAAAGAGGCCAACCGTTTGTTGCAACAAAACGGCGGGCAGCCGCCACGCGGTGTGCGCCCGGGAAAGATTAGTGTTTATGATCCGAAGCCCAATTATCTCAAACGGATTAATCGCATCTTGCCCATGCGTTTGTTGCGGCAGGCCGGGTTGAAAGTGGTTGCTGATCCGTTATACGGAGCTGGGCGGGGATATTTGGACGACTGTTTGCGTCGGGCCGGTTGCCAAGTGCAGGTGTTGCATGATTGGCGGGATACGCGTTTTGGAGGACATCCGCCGGAACCCAATGCGGAATATCTGAAAGAAGCCGCGCAGGTTATGAAACAAAAACGGGCGCGGCTGGCGTTGGGTACGGACGGTGATGCTGATCGTTTTGGTGTGGTGGATCAAGACGGCACTTATCTGACTCCCAATGAAATCCTGGCTCTGACTGTCTATCTGCTGGTTCGTCATCGCGGCTTTTCCGGACGTGTAGTCCGGTCGGTGGTGACTAGTCATTTGGTGGATGCGATTGCCAAACAATATGGTTTGCCGGTTGAAGTGACACCGGTTGGATTTAAGTATATTGGCGAGAGTATGCAGCGCGGAGGATTTCTGGTTGGCGGCGAGGAAAGCGGAGGATTAACCATCACTGGGCATATCCCTGAAAAAGACGGCATACTGGCCTGCCTGCTCATGGTGGAACTGGTGGCTCGCGAGAAGCGTAGTCTTAAAGCCATTTTGCAGGATGTGTATTCGCAAGTGGGCCGTATCATCACCAGCCGTATTAATGTGCAGCTGAAAGCAAAAACCGCAGGTGATGAGTTGAGACATTATTTAAATCGTTACCGTCCCGGCACTTTGGCGGGATATAAAGTGGTCTCTGTGGATACCATGGATGGCTATAAATATCTTTTGGACAACGGGTCCTGGCTGGGTATTCGGCTTTCCGGCACCGAGCCGGTGGCGCGTCTTTATTTAGAAGCAAATACTATCAAGAATTTAGAGCGCTTGGCAGTTGAAGGACGGAAGTTGCTTGAAACCATCTAGTTCAAAAAATCCGAGATTGTTCCGGACGGTCTTACCCAACGGCTTGATCATCCTCGTACAACCTATTTCGCAACTTGCCTCTGTTTCGGTAGGATTCAGTGTGGCGGTTGGGTCACGCGACGAAGCTGAGGAAGAAGCAGGGCTGAGTCATTTGGTGGAACATATGTTTTTCCAAGGCACGCGCCAACGTGATACGCGCGAACTCTCGCGTGTGATCAACGCGGTGGGAGGAACCCTGGACGCGTGTACCGGCCGTGAAAGCACAGCGTTTTATGCCAAAGTTCCGGCCCGATATTTTTCACTGGCCATGGATGTGTTGGCGGACATGCTGCTCAATTCACGTTTGACCGGCACGCTGTTGGAAAAAGAAAAACAGATCATTGTCGAAGAAATTCGGATGTATGAAGATGATCCGGATGAATTGGTACATGATTTACTTTTTCAGGCCTTCTGGCCGCGCCATGCTTTGGGGCGTTCGATTTTAGGAAGCCGGAAGAGTCTCGCGCGAATCCGGCGTGCTGATCTCCTTTCCTTTGTACAACGTCATTACCGTGCCAACCGAATGATACTCTCAGTAGCCGGTAACATTGCGCCTGCCCAGGTGGTTAGATTGGCCAGGCGTTATTTTAATAACTTCGGCCAAAATCAACCGGGCACGAATCAATTGGCAACAGCACCCAGACCGTTATTGAAATCGCAAATAAAGTTGCGGGATTTGGAACAAACCCATATCTGTCTGGGCGTGCCGGGATTGCCCTTTTCCGATCAGCGTCGTATCACGGCTTTAGCGCTTTCCAACATCTTGGGAGCAGGGACAAATTCACGCTTGTTTTATGAGGTGCGTGAAAAAAGAGCATTAGTGTATTCCATTTATTCCTTTGTGGATTTTTATTATGATACCGGTATGGGTGGCATCTATTTTGCATGTCATCCGAGTAAGATTAAAGCAACGTTAAAAATAATAGCAACCCAGCTGCAACACTTGTGTTCACATTCCATCACTGATCAGGAATGGCATGATGTCCGGGAACAGATGCGTGGCAATTATTTAATTTCGCTCGAGAGTTCCTCGACGCATATGTGGAACATGATTCAACAAGAAATGTATTTACAACACCAACCGGAACCAGCGTCTATTTTGTCAGCCATTCAAAAAATAAAAAAAACCGATATTCAAAAACTGGCTCGTGAACTTTTCCGGCAGACACCCATTGCTTCTGCGGTTATTGGAAAAATTCCGAGAACAGCGCTTCAGCAGCTGCAGAGCTTAAAAATTCAATAGCCGAGAAATAGCTAGAAAATGGATAAAAAACACCGAAAAAAGACATAATGAAGAAAAAACAGCGAATTTTGGCAATATTCAGTAAAATCAAGTCCTTCATTTTATTGACGAAAAGCAAATATTTTGGTAACAATATTTAGTGCTTGCTACCAGCAGGTACACATTATCTAGAAAAGGGGGAAATTGAGGTAATGGCGACAAAGAAAAAAGTGGTAAAGAAGAAAGTCGCGAAAAAGAAAGTCGCGAAAAAGAAAAAATAACTTTTCTGACCTCAAGAAATTTCCAATAAAACAACGTAGAGCGGCGGAATTCGCTCTACGTTGTTTTATTTTACCATACCATACTACCCGCATATAATAAGTATGCTGGGTTTTTATATTCCAAGGTAACTGTAACAGGTCAGTAAACTGCGCAGTTAAACAAAGATTGTCATTCCCGAGGGTTTAATCGGGAATC
>JAGLMY010000169.1 GCA_023139775.1 bacterium | reverse complement strand
GTCTTGAGCTGTAATATTAGTAGTATAAGTACTGCCTGCAACTTGAGCTAAGGTTGTGGAAATGGCAAAATGGTCAACTGCGGTATGATATACTGTAAACGCTCCGGAAGAGGTTACTCCACCCAAGCTTCCGGTCACACCCAAATCCTGGGCTGTGGAGGCCTCAGTAAGGGTAAATGCCGGATAGGCTTGCCCGCCGCTTAAAACAATAGGATTAGGCGCAACTGCTGCGTCTTTGTCGTACACTGTTAAATGAGCGGTATTGGTCCCATCCCAAGTGGTCAAGGGGCCGGCTAGATTGACCAAGTTTCCCCAACCATCGGTTGCCACCACCGATACATTAAAAGCCACCCCGGCCTGCTGAGGATGAGGTGTGCCGCTTCTGCCCCAAACACCGCTAAAACGCTCACCGGGAATATAGGTCTGACCGGGCATAATAATCTTGTAGAACATGGCTGTACTTTCAGTAATGTTAAATAAATTGGAATCGGTATTACCCACAGATGTATGTGTGACGCGCAAGAAATAATTTGCCCCTGCTCTGCGCACATTAATATTTCCGGAATAATTACCATCACCACTAAATTGACCACTCGTCAAGTCCGGACTCTGCGTCCAGGCTTCATTAGTAGCTGTGATCTGTACAGCGCCTTGCCGCAATTCCAGATTTGTGGTTCCTGCAACCGAATTAACTGTATTTCCCCATTGGTCATAACCGGTAACACTAAAGGCGATATTTGAACCGGCAGTCGTGCCGCTGAAAGCAGCAATATCAAAATGATCAATTGCACCGGCAGATAATGGCACATTATCCGTATCTGCCGTATAGGCTCCGCTATGTGTTGCGGTAATCGTTTTAGTCCCATCTCCAACCCAACGAAGAATTACTGTTGGAAAAGAGACAGAACTCCCGCTAAAAGCAGTTGATCCGCCATTTTGCAGACTTCCATCTTCTTCAGTTAAGGTAACATTACCGGTACCGGTCACAGTATTCCAATAAGCATCGCAGGCATAGATTGTCATAGGAAACGAACTGTCAACTATTTGA
Organism: bacterium; assembly: GCA_023139775.1. GTDB lineage: Bacteria > Oederibacteriota > JAAXVQ01 > JAAXVQ01 > JAUVAV01 > JAGLMY01. The sequence continues at coordinate 1,318 of JAGLMY010000169.1, read as the reverse complement.
GCGGCAATAGTCTCAGATGTGCTTGCACGCCCATTGCCGCCATTTTCACCCTGACGTAAAGTTTGTCCAGGTCCAATGGCCAGCAATTTAGCAGGTGAACCGGCCTGAATCCGAAACAAGGCGGAGGTATCAACAGACGGCGAATTACTTTTGTAACAACGGAATCGAGCATAGGCAGCATGATAAAAAGTATGCGACCCGGTATAAATACCGCCGGAAAAATTAATAGAACCCAGATTAACAGTAGCACCATTAACACCGGCTTCATATGCATACAACGTAGCTGTGCCATTAAAAGCATCACATAGATTATTGCCGGAATCTTCAGCACGAATAGTAATTGAATCAGATGACCCTGCATTAAATGTTGGTAATACAGAAAAATTGAAATGGTCAATCCTTTGAACAGGTATAATGTCAACATCAGCGCCCAAACCGCCGCTTCCAATGGCCGCATTAATAGCTACATTGGCGTTACTCCCGGGCTCAAGCACAACCGTTATTCCGCTGCGCAAGGCATTATCAGTTGTGCCGACGGTCGTAGGCAGATTAAACGCGCCGGAAGGATTAAACGCAGCAGTTGCCGGCGAACTAAGAGAAGTAGTCTGAGGAAAGCTGTTTACAGGATCATTTGTACCATCATCGTAACTGTATATACTGATAGTAAATTGCTCTCCAGCCACCTGCGTATCTGGTGTTGCTAAATCAGGAGGACTGCCCGTTGAATAGGATTGTCCGGGCGCTATGATTAAATATTTACTTGTCGCCATGGCCTGGTTGGCAAAAAGAAACACAGGCAAGAGTAAAAGAAATGATCTTAGAAGTACTTTTCTCATCAAAGATAAGCCTCGATTGCCATTATCTGTATGCATCGGCTCCATTCCTTTCAAATTATTTAACATTATGCTTCATAAAGGAATTAACATTTTTTATTATACTAAACCATATGAGAATGTCAATTCCATTTTAACCACCTTATTCTATTTTTCGGCATATCTGAAAAAAAATTAAGCCTGAAAAGAATAATTTTTTAAAGCTAAAACCGCGTCTTCTCAAATACCAAATCCTTTCTTTGCATTTCAACAGTATACGCCCTTAGTATACGCCCTTCAGACCTCTTTTTTTTACACCACCTCTGTTAAAAATAATTGGCACATCTTTCAGACATCACTATTATAACAGGAATTGCATTTCAGACAGCAAAAACCGGCCAAACACTTGTCAAAATATTGTCAAAAAATTATCAGTATTTTATGTAACATATCAGTAAACTGCGGTTAAACAAAGGTTGTCATTCCCGAGGGTTTAATCGGGAATC
>JAGLMY010000168.1 GCA_023139775.1 bacterium | reverse complement strand
AATAATTCCGTCATCTTCACGGGATATCGGAATGATGTCCAGAACTTATATCAAATTATGGATATTTTTGCTTTCACCTCCATCGATGAACCATGGGGAAATGTAATTCATGAAGCGATGGCTTGCGGATTGCCGGTTGTTGCTTACGATTCGGGTGGCTATGTGGAAATTATTAAAAATGAAAAAAATGCTTTCCTGGTAAAGCCCCGGGATTTGCGGGGATTTAAGGCAATATTAACAAAATTAATCACAAACGAACAATTACGATTGGCTGTCGGAAAGCAAGCGGCACAAGATGTTGTGAATCATCCACTTTTGCAATTCTCACATATTGTAGATGCATGTTGTAACTTTGTCAGGAAAAACATATAATTTGAGGAGCATTCATTTAACACTCAAATTCTGTTTTCGGCAGGCAGAGGTTTTCAATACCGATCCGAACTGATGCGGCCGCTAAAATTGCAAACAATGGGGTTGCCCTTAAATGAAATTTTCATTTATTATTCCTTCCTATAATTCTCAAACCACGATCCGAAGAAACGTCTTTTCCGTTTTATCACAAGAATCTTTTGATTTTGTTCATGAAGTCATCCTGGTTGATTCCTCCGACAATTCTAAAGTACAAGAATTGATTTCGGGTTTTTCCCATCCGCGTCTTAGAATTATCATTCTTGAGAAAAAGACCCATCCTGCGGAAACGCGAAATATCGGCGCCCGAATGGCCACGGGGGATGTTTTATGTTTTATCGATAGCGATATTGAACTAGGCAAGCAATGGCTGGCAAATATTGCCAAAGCATGTGAGAGTGGCACCCGTATTGGTGGGGGAGGAATTTTGATTTCCGATGAACAAAGGTTCAAAGGTTTGCCGTTGGCTCAATACTATTTACAGTTTAATGAGAGCATTGCGAGCGGGAGCATGCGCAGTCAAAAGTTGGTCCCCTCCGGCAATATGTATTGTGAACGAAAACTTTTTCTGGAACTGGGAGGGTTTCCGGAACTGAGAGCGGCGGAAGACACTATGTTTTGTCTTAAGGCCGGGAAAATCACTCTCGTCTGGTTAGTGCCGGAAGCGGTGTGTTATCATATTTTCAGAGAACAATGGAGCGATTTTTTACATAATCAAACGCTCTTGGGGCGTTACATTATTATTTACCGCCGCCGGCATTTTGGCACTTGGTATTATAGGAGTTTCTGGCCGGTTCTGTTTCTCCCGCTTTTTTTATTTATCAAGCTGTGCCGTATTTTTTCCCGCATTTTTCGAACCAGGCCTTATCATTCGTTTATGTTCATCTATTCTTTTCCAGTGTTTTTGGCAGGCTTTTTGGCTTGGGCGTATGGCTTCTTCCAGGGATGTTTCCAGAAAGACCAGGAACCTGTATGAAAGGTGCGCGATTGCTCTGAACACAGATTGTGTAAATTCATAATATCATTGAAAGAAGTTTTCCATGAATCAGGTAAATATTTGCGGTGTTGCTATTCACAATTTTACCATGAACGAAGCGCTTGTCAGGATTGAACGGTTTGTCCTGGCCCGGCAGCCGGTGTCTGTTGTCACGCCCAACGTCGATCATATCGTCAAACTTCAATCCGATGCTTCATTTTGTGGCATTTACGCCAGATCAGCGTTGGTTCTCGCCGATGGTGTTCCTCTATTGTGGGCGTCAAAATTTCTGGGCACGCCGCTCAAGGAGAAGCTATCGGGGTCTGATTTGTTCCCAAAACTCTGTAAAGTGGCGGCCCAAAAGGAATGGCACGTATTTTTTTTAGGGGGACGACCAAGTACAGCGGCTAAATCTGCTGAGGTGCTTAAAGCCCGGTACCCGAAACTTATGGTGTCCGGAACATATTCACCGGATTTTGGTTTTGAGAAAGATCCAATTCACAATAACAAAATTATCCAAATGATACAGGATGCCAAGCCGGATATTCTTTTTATCGGGCTGGGAACACCCAAACAGGAAAATTGGGCTGATAAGTATAAAGACATTTGCAAAGTTCCGGTTTTGATCGGCATTGGTGCGAGTTTTGAATTTGTGGCCGGGATGGTCAAGCGCGCTCCGGTGTGGATGCAGAAAGCCGGATGGGAATGGTTCTGGCGGCTCATGATGGAGCCAGGACGTTTGTGGAAAAGATATTTGGTCGATGATATGCAATTTTTTTGGTTGGTATTGAAGCAAAAGTTCGGAAAATTGTAAGTAATTTATACCCTTGCGCCTATCAAGATGAGGTGATGATCAGCGTCGATTATAATAATATTATTATTATTATTCCTCTTCTTCAGTCGTTGCTTTTAAAATCTTGCTCCAGGGACCGCTGCCGCCGCGGTTCACATTTCGCACTTTAACATAATAGGTGGTTTTAGCCTTCAGGCCGGTAAAAGTATGCGGCGGATAATTGGCGGTTGTGGGATCCCCCAGATTATTGGCTTCCGGATGGGTGCCGATGATTACCTCATAATGAATGGCTTTACCAAAGGTTTTCCAGAGTAAACCAATGGAATCTGTGGTCACTTCCAAGATGGCCACATCCAAGGGCGCTACAATGGGCGGAGAGGGAAGGGTTTTAAGCAACAGTGGTTCTGACCAAGGGCCTTCACCTGACGAATTGAAAGCCCGGATTTTGACATAATACGCTTGATCAGGCATCATTTTTTTTAAAACGTACAAGGTAGTATTTTGGACATTGATTTCACGGTCGCCGGCATCCATGTTCATGCCAATGCTCAAATGATATCCCTTTATTCCCGACATGCGCTCCCATTCTAAAAAAGCGGAAATGTCTTTAACCTGAGAAGCCTCTAATCCGGCTGGATGTTTTCCAGGCGGCGCGATCAGGGTTTGAAATGAAACACTTGAACTCCAAGGGCTGAAACCATTTCTGTTTTCAGCCCGGACTTGCACATAATATGTAGTATAGGGATACAGATCGGAAAGATCATGACTGGGAGAATGAATATTGGAATTGATGATCCAGTCCTCTCCTTTGGGCGTAAAGCGGACTTCGTAGGTGTTCTTGATATTTCCTTCAGAATCATTCCAACGCACAATGGCGCCGGTGGTAATGACATCGTTTACGCGCAGACCTGAGGGAGCTTGTTTGAGATTGGTGACAAAGGTGAGAACTTTTGACCAAGGACTTGTACCCCCTGGATTCAAGGCCCGTACTTTCACGCGATACTCGGTATTTGGTTTAAGTCCTTCCAAACGAGCGGGGATCTTTTTAAAACGATGCATTTTGCCTGCTACACTGTTGAGCTCAGTAAGCAGCATAAGTTCATATTCTGCGGTATTTTCAGTTTCTCCCCAAACCAATTGCACGTAATTGGCTGCTGTTTTGATAATAGTTGGTTGGGATAATTGATCAGGGAGTGTGTGTGTCGTGAAGGATGAAATTCCGGACCAGGAACCATAGGTTTGATCATTGAGCACAGCACGTACTTTGACATAATAGGTTAATCCGGGATTGAGTTCTTTAATACACAGTGAGGAACTGCGGGATGGCAGCACTAGTTTATTTCGGGCCTCAACATCAGTTCCATAACTGAGTTCGTACATACGGGCGTTTGGATAGGAAGGCCACTTGAGAACCGCTGTAGTGGCTGTCAGACGGGCGGACTTGATCTCGGATTTGAATTTAGGCAAGGTCTTGATAGTGTGCGGTGAGCTCCAGGCACTGGAACTTTTTTCATTGAGCGTTTTGATTTTTACGCTATAGGGACGTCCCTGTTCCAATTCGTTGAAAGTAAAATTGGTATAAGCAGTATACGTGTTATGTGCGCTTCCGCCAACAGCTTGTAGATTCCACCGCAGCCTATAGACTTGAGGAATTTTGGGATTTTTGTCCGCTTGCCAGGTGAGCATGACCTGATCAACGGTTTGGCCGGTAACGCGTAATTTTTCCGGCCGGGCCGGGTGCGTGAGAATCATAACCGAAGGACTCCAATAACTGGGTCGTTTCTGATAAATCGAACGGACTTTAAAGTAATATTCAGTACTGGGTGAAAGGTGAAAGGTGTATTTGTTATTACCGGTAGATACAATTTTTTTCTTATGCAGTACAGGATCGGTGCCGTAAGCCAATTCATAACCATCCGCAGACTTGACTTTTTTCCAAGTGACCTTGACTTTTGCAGGTAATTCTCGTATTACACGCAAGTCGGTTGGTCTTTCTCCCGGTGAGTAGGGCAAAGTGCTGAAGACCAGATTTTTGCTCCAGGGCCCATCTACTAAAGGATTACGCGCGCGGATTTTGGCATAATATTTTTTATCCGGTTCTAAGCCAGTGAGGGAAAATTCGGTTTTTTTAGTCTTGGCTTGTTGCAAGGATGAGGCTGCTTGGTCAGCGCCATAGCTCACATCGTATTCAATATAAGCCAGTTCTTTATTATAAGAGGACCAGATGAGATCCACACTGGTGTCCTGGACATTTCCGGATTTCAGATTTGTCAGTATGGGAATCTGAGTGGAAAATTTTAGTGTTGGACTCCAGGGTTCATTTTCTTTTTCTGAAAAATTCCGGATTTTTACATAATAGATGGTTCCAGGTTGTAGTGCTTTGAGGATATGGGAAGTATTTGAGACCTTGGTTGCGCCATGTTTAGTTGCCTGGTTGTCAGTCCCATAAGAGACCTTATAGTCGGAAATACCCGGGACAGCCGGCCAACTTAGGGAAACAGAGGTCTCGGTTTGATTGGTTATTTTTAATTTAGGCGGTTCTGTTGCTTGCAACTGTATAGCCGAAAAGCTGCTAAAAAGGACGATAATTGCGAAAGAAACATGCTTTTTCAGCATATGCTCCTCCTTATAGTTGGAATCCTAAATTAAGCTACCTTAGAGTATTTTCCGGAAAGAATCAAGCATATTGGAGCAGGGAGGCAAAGAAAAACATAATAAACAAAATTATTCTATAAGTAAACATGATCACAATGATTTTATTCGACACTTGAATCCAAAGTAAAAAATACCCCAAATAGAGAATAAAAATGGTAATATGAGCGCAATTTACAGGAAGGCTTTGATCTTGACAGGATGAATCTGTGTCAGGATAATCGATATTTTTATATATATTTGAAAGGCATAAATGTATGCAATCACAGCATGGAGATTCCAAATCTTTGCAAGCAGCAGTGATCGGTGTTGGCAGCCTGGGTCAGCATCATGCCCGGGTCTACACTGAAATTCCCGGTGTATCTTTGGTGGGTGTTGCGGATAAGAATGAAAAGCAGGTCAAGGATGTGGCCAAGCGTTGCCGCTGTCCTGCCTATACTGATTATCACGAATTGCTGAATCAGATTGATATTGCTTCCATTGTGGTCAATACCCAAGCACATTATGCTGTGGCTAAAGAATGTTTAAAAAAGGGAATTTCCATTTTGTTGGAAAAACCTATGACCACCACCTTGGCAGAGGCTGATGACTTGATCCGTATAGCCAAGGAAAAAAAAGTGGTTTTACAAATAGGTCATATCGAACGCTTCAACCGGGCCATTGAAGAATTGAAGACCATGCTGACAGCGCCCAAATTTATTGAGGTACACCGGCTGGGACCGTTTTCACAGCGGAATATGGATATTGGCGTGACTTTGGATTTGATGATTCATGATTTGGATATTATTTTGGATTTGGTGGGATCGAAGGTCAAACGTGTGCAAGCCACGGGTGTGAAAATCTTGTCAGAACACGACGATATTTCCAATGCCAGGATAACCTTCGCCAATAGCTGTGTGGCCAATGTTAGTGCTTCGCGGGTGACCATGGCTGCGCAGCGCAAGATACGTATTTTTTCTCCGGCCAGTTATATCAGCATTGATTATAAAAAACAGGAGTTATCCATTTACACCCTGAAAAAGGGGCAAAAACTCGATGAACATAATTTAATGAAAATGATTAAGCGGGAACGTAAAGTATTTGATAAAAAAGAGCCCTTGAAGTCGGAATTGACTTCCTTTGTAAACTCAGTTTGTGCCGGTCAGCCGGCGGTGGTATCCGGGGAGCATGGCCGGCAGGCTTTGGCCCTGGCTCTGGAAATCAGCGAACAGATAAAAAGACAAAATTATTCCGCCAAGTGACGCGGAGAGGATTAGTATGAAAAAAGTGATGATCGTGGCCGGCGAAGCTTCCGGTGACCAGCATGCTGCTAACGTAGTTTTAGCTTTAAAAAGAAAAGCGCCGGCTCTCGAAATATTCGGGTTTGGCGGAGAAATGCTCCAGCGCGCCGGTATGCGGTTGGAACTGGATCTGGTTTCGCACGCGGTTATTGGGATTGTCGAGGCCTTGGCTAAATTGGGTAAATTTTTCAAAATTCTGAAATTTGCCGGGCAGTTGTTACGAGAACAACGACCGGATGTGTTGGTCTTAACCGATTTTCCGGATTTGAATTTTCGTATTGCCGCGCGTGCCAAAGCCCTGGGAATCCCGGTAGTGTATTACATCAGTCCGCAGATTTGGGCTTGGCGTAAGGGAAGAATCCATACTTTGAAACGCCTGGTGGATCACATGCTCGTGGTCTTTCCTTTTGAGGAACTAATTTATCAACAGGCGGGTATACCGGTTACCTTTGTTGGGCATCCGCTCTTGGATATTGTGAAACCGGAGGCCGATCCGCAAGCCGCTCGCCGGACCCTGTTGCAGGGAGCTGCCGGACCGCTTATTGCTTTGCTGCCTGGCAGCCGGACTCAAGAAATCGAATTTTTATTGCCTACTATGGCAGAGACTGGAAAGCAATTATGTGAACATTTTCCAGAAGCCAAACTTTTTATTCCAGTAGCGCGTACAGTTTCCCGGGAACGGATTCAGGCCATTCTGCAGGCATACGGCGTGCCGGCTGTTCTGGTGACGGAAAATTCATACACCGACCGGGCTGCCGCGGATCTGGCTATTGTCTCTTCCGGAACAGCTACCCTGGAGACCGCTATTTTAGGAACACCTATGCTGATCGGCTATCGTATGAAAGCGCTGAGCTATTTTTTAGCCCGGTGTTTTGTAAAACTGCCATATTTTGGTCTGGCCAATTTGGCGGCCGGAGAAAAAATTGCGCCGGAATTTTTGCAACATGAATTTACCAGTGCCGCGGTTACAGCAGCGGCCTTGAAAATATTAAACCAGCCTGAAACGGCAGAGCGGCAAAAACGGGGCTGGGATAAAGTCAGGCAGCGTTTGGGCGGCAGTGGCGCCGCGCAGCGTGCTGCTGAAGTCATATTAAGGACCATGGGATAGCCATTATGTATTTTGTTTATAATCTATTACTGCGTTTACTGACAATAACGGCCTTGCCGTTTTTGCTGTTGGCTCTGGTTTTTTCCCGTAAAGTGAGAAAAGGATTTGGTGCGCGTTTGGGTTTTCATTCCCGGAAACTGAGGGAAACTTTTCAGGAAATGGCCCGGCCGCGTGTCTGGATTCATGCCGCCAGTGTGGGAGAAGTTTCAGCCATAACACCTGTCGCGCGTGCCCTGAAAGAACAGAATCCGGATATGTGTATTGTTATTTCTACCGTGACTACCACAGGTTTGGAGCAGGCGCGGAACAAGATTTCTTTTGCGTCCGCGGTTTTTCTGTTGCCATTGGATTATCCCGGTATGGTAAAACGTATGTTTAATCTGGTGGAACCGAATTTATTAGTAATCGCCGAAACCGAGTTATGGCCCAATATGGTGCGTCAAACCAAACGTATTGGATGTCAGCTGGCCTTGATCAACGGACGGATTTCCGAACGAAGTTTTCGCCGCTATCAATGGCTGCGGGGTTTGATCCGCAGGATGTTGGAAGGCTTTGATCTGATTGCCGTACAAACGGCTCAGGACAAAGATCGCTTTCAACAATTAGGGGCCAATCCGCAGCGTTTAAAAATAATCGGGAATGTTAAATTTGATGCCGGAAATGGACACAATACCCAGCGTCTCCGCGAGGACTTGCGCCTTGCCCCGGATCGGCCGGTTTGGGTTGCCGGCAGCACACGCCCTGGGGAAGAGGAAATTATTGTTGCTGCTTTTTTGCAGGTGCAAACAGTAATTCCAAATGCTGTTTTGATTTTAGCCCCGCGCCATCTGGAACGTTTATCGGATATAGAACGGATGTTGTCCCAACAACGCATCGCCTTTACGCATCGTTCCCGGGTGAATAAAGAATTGGTGGATTTTCCGGTTATTCTTTTAGATACGATGGGTGAATTGGCGGACATATATGGCCTTGGCCAGGTTGCTTTTGTGGGGGGCAGCTTACTGCCCTTTGGCGGACACAATCCATTGGAACCCGCGGCTTTAGGGGTTCCGGTTTTGGTTGGTCCACATACGCAGCATTTTGCCGAGGTGACGCAAATACTTTTACAACACCAGGGTATTACGGTGGTAACCCAAACGGATGATCTCGCCCAAGCAGTGATTCAGCTTTTCAAAGCTCCTGAGCAAGCCCGACAACAGGGTGAACATGCCAAACAAGCAGTTTCCACGTGTCAGGGTACAGCAACGCAGACCGTAGAATTACTGCAAAAATTGATGTTGATCAAACGCTGGGCCGGGGAAGTGAGAAAATGGCGGCAGGAATCTCTGCACGCTTCAGCTTATAACACGCAACCAGAATCATTGCCGGATGATTGGCCGGAATGGTAAGGTGAATTATCTGCTGCTTCTCTTAAGCTGGTTGTATGGCGCGGTGATTGCCCTGCGGCGTCTCTGGTTGCGTCGTAAAGCGCCGGTTGCGCTTGCTGTACCCGTGATTTCAGTGGGAAACATCACTGTGGGCGGAACCGGTAAAACCGAATTAACGGCTTACCTGTGCCAAGAATTACAACAACTGGGATGGAAACCGGGAATTATTTCCCGGGGGTATAGGCGTAAAAACCGTGAGGCAGTAGTAGTTGTATCCAGGGGTGAAGATGGTCCAATAGTTAATGTTAAGGATGCTGGTGATGAGCCCTATTTGCTGGCCACACGCTTGCCGGATGTTCCAATAGTGGTAAGCAAGGATAGGATTACTGCCGGCAGGTTGGCAACGCAACAATTTGGTTGTGATGTATTGGTGTTGGATGATGGTTTTCAACGCCGGTATCAGGTTGCTCGTGATTTGGATGTGGTGCTACTGGATGCAGCAGATCCGTTTGGAGGCTCTGCCGTACTTCCGGCCGGACGCCTGCGTGAACCCCTGGCACTGGTAAAAGAAGCGGATTGTGTTGTGCTGACACGCGCGGATCAATTTGCGACTCCCGGGCTAATCGCTCGTATTGAGAAACAATTTTCCGGTAAGTCCTTTTTTACTGCCGGACATACACCCCAGTCCGTGAGTTTACTTCGTGATAGTTCGCGTCAGCCATTGGAGTATTTACAAAACCGGCGTGTGTTGGCAGTCTCCGGAATTGGCCGTCCGGAAAGTTTTGTCCGGACTCTGGAAAAATTGGGCGCTCAGGTGGTGGGGCAGATCAAATTTCCTGATCACCACTGGTATTCTGAAGCGGATTGTTTGCGCGCGCAACAACAGGCAAAACAACTGCAAGCGGAAGTGGTTATGACGACCAAAGATGCCGTGCGCTTTGAAAACTGTGATAAAACCAGACTTTTGGGTTGGGTTTTGGAAGTAAGGTTTGAATTTTTGACCCCAGTCAACGGTTTTCGACCCTACTTGCAAGCACAACTGCAAACCTGGAAAAAAGATGAGTATCATGGCAAGGAAAGGTAAAACCCTATGAAAAATATATTGGTTGTGCGCCTGAGTTCTTTAGGTGACATTGTACTCACACAACCGGTAATCGAGAGTATTGCAAACAAAGGGCATGCGGTGGATTTGCTGGTTCATCCGGATTATGCTTCGGTGGGAAAAATGTTGCCAGGTGTTAAGCAGGTCATTACGGCAGTAGTTGATGCTAAGCCCAAGTACGATCTGATATTGGATTTGCATGGAACCCTGCGCGCGCGCCGGGTCATACAAAAAATATCCGCGAAATGTGTGATTCATTATAATAAAAAAGCTATGGCCAGACGATTGCTGGTAAGCTGCAAAGGCAGACCGCGGGTTTGGAATGCCTTCTCGAATTTGTCCGAAGAAGAACAGGTAACGGACTGGTATGCCCAGGCAGCGCTTAAGGCCGGGTACGGCAAACTCAAGTCTTGGCCGCGCCTGGAGTTCTCTGAGTGGGAAAAAACAGCAGTTCAGCAAATTATGGACAAAGCAAAAATCAAACCATCAGAACGTTATGCGGTGTTTGCGCCAGGCGCCAAGTGGGCAACCAAGCAATGGCCTTTGGACTACTTTATTCAGACTGCAGAACAACTTTGGCAGGATATGGGACTCATTCCGGTTTTTGTCGGCACCGGAAGAGAACGCGAAACATGCGAAAAAGCAGCTCAAAGCTTGGGACACAGGGCATTGTCTTTGGCGGGGTTAACCAACCTGCCTACTTTAGCCGCACTGCTACAGTCAGCAGCGGTGCTGGTAGCCAATGATTCCGGCCCTCTGCATCTGGGACTGGCTGCCGGTTGCGCGGTGATTGCCTTGTTTGGCCCGACCGTCTCTCAGTTTGGTTTTGCTCCGCTTACGCATCCCAAAGCCCGTGTTCTGGCTCGAGATATGGACTGCCGTCCGTGTTCAGTGCATGGCAGTGCTGCCTGTCCTTTGCAGCATCACAATTGCCTGCGCCGAATTCTGCCGGCAGAAGTGGCGGCAGCAGCGAAAGAGTTGTTGGGATCAATTCCAAAAAAAAGATCCGGAAAAAAAGAAAATGTTTGAATCCTTGACCGCGATTATCATAGCGCGTGACGCTGAAAAGACCATTGCCAAATGCGTGGAGGCTCTCCGTTTTTGTACGCGTATCATTGTAGGCGAAAACAATTCCGAGGATAAGACGGCAGCTTTGGCCCGGGCTGCCGGAGCAGAGGTGCGAACCATTGTCTGGCAGGGATATGGAAAGACAAAAAACAAACTTATCCAATCCGTTCCGAGCGGTTGGATTCTCTCGGTGGATTCCGATGAGGTCATCACACCGGAGTTGGGCCAGGAAATTTGTGGTCTAATCGCGCTGCCGGAAGCGGCAGACGGCTATGCTATTATGCGTAGGAATTATTTTTTGGGACAGCCTATTCGCTATTGTGGCTGGAGTCCGGATTGGCAGTTGCGTTTATTTCGAGCCGGGCTGGGACATTTTGAGGAAAAACAGGTACATGAAGCCTTGCGGGTTCAGGGAAAAACGGGCAGGTGTAAGCAGCGCATGGAGCATTATACCTATCCCACCTTGGAAGACTATTTTACACGTCTCAACCACTATACGACTTTAGCTGCGCAGGATCGCCAAACGCGCGGAAAACGTTTTTCCTGGCCCAGACTGCTTTTCGATCCGGGGTGGACATTTATAAAAATGTGGATATTGAAGCAAGGCTGGCGTGATGGTTTTCCAGGGACTGCGCTGTGTATTTTATCTGCGCTGAATACTCTGGTAAAACACGCTAAACATTGGGAAATAGCTCGTCAGACGAAACGCTGAAACATGAAAACACTGCTTGTGAATCAGAATAATACTTGCTACACTTTTAATCTTGTTTTGGAACTTGGCAGATTCCAGCGAACTGTTCAATTACCCTGCTCTGAAGAGCGGGGAATTGGATATGATCTGTAGGACAGTAAGGTAAATGCCGCCTTTTCGTTTTCGCGGAAAGGTCCCCGGCCTAAAGGCCGGGGAATTCGCGGTGGCATATTAAAAAAATATCATTTTGGGTAAAAGTTATGGAAACATCAGTTCAGAATACTACCTCGCCGGCACCTATTGTTTTTGTTGATTATCATGGGACCGTGGGAGGAGGACAGATTCATTTGTTGACCATTATTGACGGGCTTGATCGTACCTGCTTTACACCGCATGTAGTCTGCTGTCAGGAAGGTCAATTTGCCGAGCAAGTGCGCTTGCGCGGTATCACACCGAAGATTATTCCCTTTGGCAAAGGAAAATTGCGGTATTTGCGGATCAGTCTGCCTGCTATCTGGTCATTTTTCAAATATATTAAAGAAATTTCAGCTCGTTTGGTGCATGTGAGCGGCTTACAGGAAGCCAAACTGGCTGCCCATGCCTGTAAGCGGGCAAAAATACCCATGGTATGGTTGGTGGCTCCATGAGCAAAAGAAAAAACGGATATGTAGCTCGTAACATACGGCGTTTGGCCAAGAAAACGCATACTTTTATTTGTATTTCCCAATATGTGCAACAGCTGCTGTCAGGCTACGGTATTCCTAAGGAAAAATGCCAATTGATTTATTGCAGTACTAATACCCAGGTGAAGCGTGAGTTTCCTTCCAGCTTGCGGGAAGAATTTGGTTATGATTATGATGTGCCAATCATAGGAACCACAGGCATTTGGCGTCCGAATAAAGGTTTCCCATATTTTATTGCTGCTTGTGAAATGGTACATGATTGGAATCCCGGAACCCGTTTTTTTTTAGGAGGCAAAGCGTATGCGCAGGATGCTGCCTATGCCACTTTGCTATGGATGCGCGGAAGTATTTTACGTACCATGGGAGCGTTGAAATACACGGGATTTATGGAGGACATCGGAAAATTTATGTCCGCGCTGGATATTTTCGTATTACCCAGTGATTGTGAGCCCTTTGGTCTGGTAATGATCGAAGCCATGGCCCGGGGGGTGCCGGTGATTGCCACTAATTGCGGAGGTGCTCCGGAAATTGTCACGCCGCATGAGACCGGGCTCTTGGTACCGCCCCAAGATCCGGAAGCTTTAGCTGAAGCCATTCATTATCTGATGTGTCATCCAATGGAACGCATGCAAATGGGTGAGACAGCGCGAATACGTGTACAAGAACGCTTTGATCACAGCACTATGGTGAAAGCGTATGAAACTTTTTATGCTCAAGTAATACAAGCCTAGCCGATGACTATAACAGCCGTAGTGCATACCTACAACGAAGAAAAGAATCTGCCGGATTGTTTGGAATCCTTGCGGTTTGCCGATGAAATCGTGGTGGTGGACAATGACAGTACGGATCAGACCGTGGCAATTGCTCAGACAACGGGTGCCCGGGTGGTGTATTATCACGGTTACTACGGTTATCCGGAGCCGGCGCGGGTTTTTGGTTTGACCCAATTGCAAGGGGACTGGGTTTTTATTTTGGACGCGGATGAACGGATAACTCCGGAATTGCAAAAAACACTATTGCAATTAAAGGACGATTCCCAAGCCAAAGCCGGCTATTGGGTAGGGATTCGCAATTATCATTTTGGACGCTGGTTGAAACACGGCAAACTGTATCCGGATTTGCATTTGCGTTTTTTTCGGAGAGAACTGGGATCGTATCCGGAAGTTGGTCTGCATCGCGGTATTCAGGTGGATGGTGAAACGGATCGCTTGCAGGGCGATATTCTACATTTTTCCTACCGGGACATTCAGCATTATTTTCAAAAATTTAACACCTACACATCCGTGGAAGCCAAGCGCTTAATAACGCAGCAGCACCGGCCAACCGGGTATGATATCCTGCTTAAACCAATTCACCGTTTTTTAAAGGCCTATCTGTTCCAGGGAGGGATTCTGGATGGATTACCCGGCCTGCTTTTTCATTGTTTCTCAGCGGCATACATTTTCAGTAGCGAGGCCAAGGTCTGGGAGTACTGGAAACAACAGGGTGAAATTCTGCCGGTTTTGCAAACATTACTAAAGAGGAAAAACTAAATCATGTTGCTGAATCAGAAACAGCCGCAGAAAATATTACTTCGCAGTCCTAATTGGGTGGGGGATGCCATTATGGCCACCCCGGTTCCAAACGCGCTGAAACGGACCAATCCAACTTGTCAGATTCATGTGCTGGCCAAATCCTGGGTAGCGCCGGTCTGGGCCTTGCATCCGCAAGTGGATCAGGTAATTGTTCAGGATAAACAGGAAAAGAAGGGGCTTGCGGCCTGGTTCGCGCTGGTGTGCCGTTTACGCGCACAGAAATACACATTAAGTATTATTCTGCCGAATTCTTTTTCTTCTGCCTGGTTGGCCCTATGGGCAGGTTGTAAAAAGAGAATCGGGTATGCTACCGGGCAACGGGGCCGGCTATTAACCAACCGGGTACCCTGGAGCAAGAGTCTGTATCATTGGCCGCGACCGAAAATATATCTAAATCTGGCGCGCAGGTCCGGCGCGGATGTGGATTTGTGCCAGGAATGGAATTTTACGGTAAGAGTAAGCGCTGAAGAAATGGCACAAGCAGATGCTCTTTTGGCTAAGAAAAAAAAGAAATACCGCATTGGGTTGGCGCCGGGGTCAGTTGCGTTGTCCAGGAGATGGCCGGTGGAGCGATATGCGCAGCTGGCGGATTGTTTACAGAAACAGGGACATCAGGTCGTGCTCTTGGGAAGTCCCCAGGACCAAAGCATTGCTGAAAAAGTGGCTAAAAAATCGGAGCGCAAACCGCAAGTGTTTGCCGGCCGGACCAGTTTGCGTCTGGGGCTTGCGATGATAAAGCGTATGGACCTGGTGGTCAGCAATGATTCCGGAGCTATGCACATGGCCTATGCTCAAGGTGTTTTGGTCCTGGTTTTACAAGGGGCGGCAGACCATCAAGTGACCGGACCTTTTGGCAAACATAGCGCTATTATCCGGGATGCGAATTTGGCTTGTTCACCCTGCGTCCGGAATGAGTGTCCGAAAAAAAACATGAAATGCATGCGGAATATCACTGTGGCCCAAGTATGTGAAAAAGTAAACGAGATGCTGAAAAATAAAAAAGTCTGACACACTGCACACATCATGAAAAAAATACTAAGTAATAACATGCTAGTGATCAAAGTAAGGGCCATGGGAGATACGCTGTTGGCCACACCGGCTTTGCGTGCCCTGCGACGTGCTTATCCGGAAGCAAGAATCACAGTGCTGGTCTCTCCGGCCGGGAAAGCAGTGCTGGAAGGCAATCCGGACATTGACCGGATATTTGTGTATGAGCGGAAAAGCATGTGGTATGGTCTGAAATATTTACTTAAATTAAGCCGGTCCAAGTATGATCTGGTACTTGCTCTGCACGCTTCTTTTCGCACTGCCCTGATGGCATACGCCACTGGAACTAAACAGCGTGTGGCGCACAATCACAGTGGAAACAATTTTTTTAGCACTATTCCGATTACAGCGAAAAAAGAATCCAAGTCAACCATACAACGGGATCTGGATGCAGTGCGGGCCTTGGGTGTCCCGGATGCAGGTGAGGATTTAGTCTTTCCCTTGAAAAAAGAAGATCATGCGAAGGCGGATTCTTTTTTGGCGCAAAACAACCTGGCGAATGATAAACCGTTTTGGATATTGGCACCTGGTGCTGGAAAAGATCGTAAACGCTGGACCGCCGAGGCGGCAATTGAATTTTTGGATAACATCAGTAGGGGCACAAAATTTTGTGCCCCTACCTGTATTCTGTTGTCCGGGCCGGAGGATGAGGAATTGACCCGGACCATCAGCCGTACAGCCAAGTGTCGTCCTGTGGTCTTTAACCATGGGATTAAAGAAGCCGGCGCTTTAATGACCAGGAGCCAGGGCGTGATCACAGCTGATTCAGGTCCCAAGCATGTGGCAGTAGCCGTGGGCGCCAAGACTTTGACCCTGTGGACCGATGAACCCATTGCTGAATGGCATCCCTATCCGCTCGCACAGCATGCATTGGTTAAAGCGTCTACAGGAATTGTTACAGATCTTTCTGCTGAAGAGGTACTGCAGGCAGCACTCCGGCATTTCAGGGAAAAATAAAAACATGAAGAAACAAATTCAAGCCGTGATATCCGCTAATTGTAGGGGCACCCTTTACGGGTGCCCTGAAAACAGGCATGCGTAAAAAAACCGTAGGGGCACCCTTTACGGGTGCCCTGAAAACAGGCGTGCGTGAAAAAACCGTAGGGGCACCCTTTACGGGTGCCCTGAAAATAGGCGTGCGTGAAAAAACCGGAAGGGCGCCCGCAAGATCGAGAAGGGCACCCGCAGGGTGCCTCTACAATTGGATTTTGTCTAATAACATGCGTCTCTGTTTAGCCCTGGCCTGATGCGTTTTGACAATGCGTAGCGGTTCGCCTGTCCAGGGGTTTTTTTCGGTATAATACATAATGCCCGCCAAGGTCAGGGGTAAAGGAATAAAGTCCTGCATTTGTTCGATACGCAGTTGTTGCTGTTGGGCAAACTGCCTGACATGTTGCATGTCTTTCATATCGCTGCCGGGAAAGCTGGTAATAAAATAGGCAGTGGCATATGCCGTTTGACCGTGTTGCTTGGCAATTTTGCGATAATGTGTGATGAATTCCTCGCAGACTTTTATATCAGGCTTGCGCATGAGCTTTAACACCGTTGGTTCTGTATGCTCGGGCGCGATTTTAATGGTACCGCTGACATGCTTGCCGGTAATCAGGGTGCGAATGTAATTCGGGTCCTGTAGGGCCAGATCATAGCGGATGCCGGAGGCGACAAACACATGTTTTACACCGGGCACCTGTTTGGCTGCTTTTAAGAGTTTGATCTGAGTTTGATGCGATGTGGACAAATGCCGGCAGATGCCGGGATAGAGACATGAGGGCCGGGAACAGGGGCCTTGCGGCCGTTGGCACACCAGGGCATACATGTTGGCACTCGGTCCTCCCAGGTCTGTGATGGTTCCATGAAAGGTTTTTAATTTTGTAATGCTTTTAATCTCAGCCAGAATAGATTGTTGGCTGCGGGATTGGATGATCTTTCCTTGATGCGCACCTAAGGCGCAGAACGAACAGCCCCCAAAACAACCCCGGTGCGTGACAATTGAATTGACCACTGGTTCCAAAGCCGGAATTTTTTTCGTATAGATCGGATGTGCTTTTCGCGTGAAGGGCAGTGAGTAGAGGTTGTCCATTTCTTTGGTGGTGAGAGGTGCAGCAGGTGGCTGGATTATAACAAATCTGTTGCCGTGCATTTGCTGTAGGGGCACGGCATGCCGTGCCCTTATATGTTCTTTTTCCGCAATGAGTGCGGCCTTGGCCAGGAGATTTTTATCCTTCAAAATGTCTTCATAAGACGGTAGGGGCGCTGCTTGCTGCGCCCCTACAATATGAGAACGGACAATAACCGTCTGTGGAATGTTATCAAGTAGGGGCACGGCATCCGACTTCGCTAAAGCGATGTCGGACAAGCATCGTGCCCCTACAATATCATTTACCCCTACGGAAAGGCGTTTTGCGATCTCAACAACCGGACGTTCTCCCATACCATATACTAAGATATCCGCCTTAGAATCCAGCAACAGGGATCTGCGAATTTTGTCTTCCCAGTAATCATAATGCGCCAGACGCCGCATACTTGCTTCAATTCCGCCCAAGACAATCGGCAAGCCGGGAAAATTTTGTTTACAGAGGTTGGTATATATAATGGAAGCGCGATTGGGCCGGAGTCCATAATTGCCTTCTGGAGCGTAGGCATCGTTTCGGCGCAGTTTTTTATTGGCCGTATAATTGGAAACCATGGAATCCATGGCACCGGCAGTGATACCGGCAAACAAACGGGGTCGTCCCAGGCCTGCCACTGATTTTGGATCTTGCCAATTGGGTTGAGCAATAATACCCACACGAAATCCCTGTTGGACCAGATGCCGCCCAATGAGAGCGACACCAAAACTGGGATGATCCACATACGCATCTCCGGAGATGAGCAGAACATCGAGTTCCTGCCAACCCTGTTCATGTATTTCCTGCTTTGTCATGGGTAAAAACCGCGGCTGTTTCATTTGTTGATTGTAGCATTTCATCTTGGGATACACAATCGTAGGGGCGCCCTTTACGGGCGCCCCTACGACCAGGGCAACCGCAAGGGTGTCAAGGCAAAGTCAATTACTCTGCGGCAAGCCGCAGGGCATGTTA
>JAGLMY010000167.1 GCA_023139775.1 bacterium | reverse complement strand
AGAGGGTATGCGGTATCCCCGTGGCTTGCCACGGGGCATTACCTGTATGTGGTAGAAATGTCCTATTTTGCCGGAATAGGACATTATCACTTTGCTGCAACAAATTGACAATAAAACTATTGCGTCGAAAAGGGGTGTGTGCTATTATTTCCGGTCTAAAGACGCAAATTTTTGTTTGGAAAGACGGAGGTAGTGAGAAAAAATGAAAACGCCTTATGAAACAATGTTTTTACTTCCACCCAATCTGGGCCAAGATGAGGTTGCTGCCTTTATTGATCGTCTGCAAGAAGTAGTGGAGAAAAAACAGGGTGAAGTAACCAATGTTAATAAAATGGGAGTGCGCAAGACCGCGTATGCTGTGAATAAAGTGAATTCCGCTTATTATGTTCTTTTGCAATATCGCGGTACAGGTGAGACGATTTATGAACTGGAGCGTATATTGAAAAATAGTGATGAAGTGCTAAAGTATTTGTCCACTAAAATCACGACCAAACCTGTTGTGCCAACTAGTAAAGTAAAGGCTGAGCAAGCCGTTGAAGCCGCAATCACGGAAGTCGAAGTCGATACAGCTGCACCGGAAGTAACCACTACTGATTCTGCGGATGCCGAAGTCAAAGCTAAAGCTTCGGCTGTGGAGAACGGAGCCCAGGAGTAGGTCATGGCCAACTACAATCGTACATTATTAATGGGGAATTTGACTCGTGATCCGGAATTGCGATACATTCCCAACGGTTCTGCTGTTGCGAATCTGCGTCTGGCTGTTAATCGTACGTATAAAAATCAAAGTGGTGAAGTCAAAGAAGAAGTAACTTACGTCAATATTGTGGTATGGGGAAAACAAGCGGAAAATTGCGCTGAATATTTATCCAAGGGCAGACCGATATTTGTGGAAGGCCGTTTGCAGAGCCGTCAGTGGGAGACCGATGACGGCCAAAAACGCTCGGTGTTGGAAGTGGTAGCTGACCGGGTGCAATTTTTGGAAAGAAAAAAATCCAGTGATGCCATGGACCATGAGTCTGAGAACAGAGCTGCTGGTGAAAAATCTACCGCGCCTTCAATGCCGGTTGGGCACACAGAAGGTGACGAGGATATTCCATTTTAAATTAGTAAGAGACTTGAGGAGGAAGACCATTGTCTAAACCAACACCTTTGAGAGGAAGACCAAAGGAGCAGCGTGGCGGAAGAAGGCGTCGTCCGCATCGTAAAAGCTGCCGTTTTTGCGCAGATAAAGTGGTTGCGATTGATTACAAGGCCGTGGATACGGTTCGGTTTTTCATTACTGAACGCGGGAAGATTGTTCCCCGGCGTATTTCCGGAACTTGTGCCAAACACCAACGTGCATTGACTACAGCGATCAAGCGCGCGCGCGCTTTAGCGCTCCTTCCTTATATTGCTGAATAATTTTTAAAACCACGGTATGAATGCACTGTTCGCTTTAGGTATACTGGCGATTGTCTTCGGTCTCCTGGTAGTGGTGGCCAATCGTGCAATCTGGTGGGGATTGAAAAGTGGGCGTTCACTGCTATATTGTGTGACGTTTAGTACACTGGTCTTGATTGGCGTATATATTTTTACAGTGATTATTGCCAGGCTTGTGTTTCACCAGGATGTTGTCGGTTTATGGCAACAAGAGTTTGAAATGAGCCTGCAAGCCACAGTTGCCATGTATGTGGAATTGGGCTTGGAAACGACGGAAATCGAACGTTCCGCCCGTTTGATACGGGTTTTGTTTTTGCAGGGCGCCACCGGGTGGATTTTGGTGCTGACCATAGCACTTTCTCTGAGCAGCTATCTGGTTCAGCGGAAGGTGGCGAAACACCTGCTGGGAATAATGGCGCCCTTGCCCGCGTTCTCGCAATGGCGGATTTGTGAAAAACTAATTTGGCTGCTCATGGCGGCTATGTTTCTTGTTTTGCTGGGATCGCGGGGTATTACCTGGGCCGCTTGGATGGGATTGAACAGCACCATTGTGATCGGGTGTTTATACTTTATGGCTGGTTTGGCAATAGTGCAGTTTTTTATGGAAAAGCGGAACATCGCACGGGCATTCAAGTTTTTACTCATTTTTTTCTTGTTGTTTTTTCCAGTGCTGGTGCTTTGCATCGCACTGGCTGGGATTTTTGATACTTGGTGGGATTGGCGGAAATTGCGCGCCCCAAAACAAAAACAGGAATAACAGGGTTATTCTTTTTGCCAAGGGATAATCATTTGGGAGGAAGCAAAAGGTTATGAATATCATACTATGTGAAGATGTTAAAAATTTAGGCCGGGCCGGAGATGCCCTGAAAGTGGCCGATGGTTTTGGACGTAATTATTTACTGCCGAAGAAATTAGCGTTGGTTGCGACACCAGCCAACTTAAAGCGTTTGCAACAGGAATTGAACAGCAAAAAGGGGCAAACGCGTCGCATTCAGAAAGATGCTGAGTATCAGGCTGAAGCCATCGCGTCACAACCATTGACCATGGTGACGTCCGTGGGTGAAGGCGGCAAACTGTTTGGTTCAGTGACTACCGCGGAAATTGAAAAAGAATTGAAAAAACGCGGCATCGAGGTGGACAAACGCAAGATCAGTTTGGAAGAACCTATTAAAACCGTTGGTTCGCATCTGGTAGAGATTAAAATTCATCCGGAAGTAACAGCAAATTTGACAGTGATTGTACAAGGTGAAGAAGAAAAAAAAGCCACAGAGAAAAAAGAAGCGGAAGACAAAGTAGCTGAAGAAAAAAAAGTGGAAACGGCTGAGCCGAATGCTGAGGCAGAAACGTCTGTTGCAGAGCAACCGGCTTCCACAGAAGAACCGGCAGCGGATTAATATTTTAATACTATACCTAACCCGGACCAGCCGGAACTAAAAATATTTGACAAGATTAACAGGATATACGGGATTTTAAATAAATCTTATCAATCCTGTTATCCTGTAAAAAAAAATTTTGCGTTCTTTACGGCGAATAATTTTCTGCCATAAAAAGCGCGAATTTGAGAACTAAGATACTAATTTATTCTATTCATTCATTTTTCTTTTATTTGAGAGGTTTGATATGGGACTTACCAATTCGCAAGTCTCCGCACCTGAAAAACTTCCGCCGCAAAATTTAGAAGCAGAACGATCTACCCTGGGAGCCATGCTGCTGGAGCAGGAAGCCATTGCCCGCGTGCTGGAAAGCTTAAATGAAAAATCCTTTTACCAAGAGGCTCACCGGATTGTCTTTCGGGCCATCTTGGACCTCTACAATCGCAATGAACCCGTGGACTATATAACTCTAACCGATTTGCTCTCGCGAAATAATGAGCTGGAAAAAATGGGTGGAGCAGCCTACTTGACCGGTCTCACGGATGCGGTTCCCACCACAGCGCATGTTGAGCACTATGCGAAAATTGTCAAAGAAAAGGCGATTTTGCGTAATCTCATACGCGCCTCCACCCAAATTGTTTCGCGCTGTTATGCCGGGGAACAACAAGCCGATGATCTGCTGGATGAAGCGGAAAAGACCATTTTTGAATTATCGCAAAATCGCCAACGCGGCTCTGTATTGCAAATTCGCGATGTGATTCATGATGCCATGGAAATGGTGGAGAATCTTTCCAAACACGAGAGCCATATTACCGGAGTGTCTTCCGGCTATCCGGAGATGGATCAGATGACTTCGGGTTTGCAGCCCGGGGAATTGATTATTTTGGCAGCCCGTCCTTCCATGGGAAAAACAGCCTTGGCCTTGAATATGGCCGGACATGCCGCGATTGAGGAAAAAACAGCGGTTCTTATTTTTTCTTTGGAAATGAGTTCCGAAGCTTTGGTCACACGTCTGTTATGCTCGGACGCGCGAGTCAATCTGCAGGCCGTGCGTACCGGACGGCTGGGTGAGGGTGATTTGGGACATCTCTCCATGTCTGCCGGACGATTGTTTGACGCGCCGATTTTTATAGATGATTCTCCCAGCGCCAATGTGCTGGAAATGCGTTCCAAAGCCAGACGCCTAAAAACGGAACAGAATATAGGCTTAATTGTTATTGATTATATTCAGATGATGCCGGGAGTTGGCCGCACAGACAATCGCCAACAGGAAATTGCTTCTATATCAAGGTCATTGAAAGCGTTGGCTAAAGAACTTAGGGTTCCAGTTTTGGCGCTATCCCAGTTGTCGCGTGCTCCTGAATCACGCGGCGGCGAGGGTCGGCGTCCTCAGCTTTCGGATTTGCGCGAATCCGGCGCCATTGAACAGGATGCGGACGTGGTTTCGTTTATTTATCGTGAAGCCTATTATGACCGGGAAAAAAAAGATGACAAAACAGCGGAAGTCATCATTGCCAAGCAAAGGAATGGCCCAACCGGGACCATTAAGCTCATCTTTAACATGCAATACACGCGATTTGACAGCATGTCGCTTCGGATGCCGGGCGGAGGAGTGTCATGAAATCACTTCCTCTCGGCCGACCCACTTGGGTAACTATTGATTTACGCGCGCTCAAGTGGAACCTATGCCAAGTACGCCGCATGGTTGGTAAAAATGTGGAAATTCTGGCAGTAGTAAAAGCCAATGCCTATGGGCATGGGGCAGTAGCCTGTTCACACGCTTTACTGGCTGCCGGAGCCGATGCTTTGGGTGTGGCGACAGTGGAAGAAGCGGAAGAGTTGAGGCTGTCAGGCATCAAGCAGACCATGGTTATTTTTGGTCTCGTTCAAGCCCATGAAGTTAAGCGTGCGGTGAAACTTAACGTGCAACCGACTGTGGTTTCCCAAAAGCAGCTGCGTATGTTAAATAAAGCGGCACAACAGCTCGGAAAAAAAGTAGTCGTGCACCTCAAGTTAGATACTGGTATGGGACGTATTGGGATCCAGCCTGCTGCGGCCAAGTCATTTGTTGCCGGTTTAAAGAAATATTCTCATTTGACTTTAGGGGGCATGTTCACACATTTTGCGCAGGCTGACGGCCGGGATCGAAAATTACTTGGCCGACAAATGCAACGCTTGCAGCAGGCTGCTGCTGAGGTTCGGAAAAACACCAAGGCTGCCTTTAGAGTGCATGCGGCCAATTCAGCAGCAGTTATGAATACGCCTGACTCGCACGCAGATATGGTCCGTCCGGGACTAATGCTGTATGGTTTGTATCCAGCCCGGCGTTTTGCTTCACGTGTGGACTTGAAACCGGTTTTGCAGTGGAAAACCCGCATTATCCAATTAAAGACCGTTCCGGCTGGAACCGGATTGTCATATGGCCATACCTTTATAACTCGCCGTAAATCCCGCATTGCCACTTTACCTGTCGGGTATGCTGATGGTTTTTCACGTCTGCTTTCCAATCAGGGTCACGTGCTGATCCGTGGGAAGCGATGTCCGGTAGTCGGACGTGTCTGTATGGATATGTGTTTGGTGGATGTGACCAGGCTTAATCAGGCGGCTGAGGGAGATGAAGTAGTTCTGATCGGGCGGCAGGGCCAAGTGCGGATTTCAGCTGACGATCAGGCTGATCTGCTGGATACAATTTCTTATGAGATCACTTGCGTTATCGGCAACCGCGTGCCACGAATTATTCAGGGAGAAACAAAATGAGGCATTGGAAAAAATTTAATTTGAGCCTGCTGCGCTTTTTTGATAAAACTGCTGATCCAATTATCCGGTTTTTTATGGAAATCGGCCAGATATTTCTGTTGCTGGGCCGTTTAACGGCCGCTACCTTTCATATTCTTACCCATCCGGGAAAATTTCGCCGCTTTTACTATTATCCGATTATTGAACAAATGGTCCGGGTGGGAGTGAATTCCATTCCGGTGGTATTAACTACGGCTTTATTTACGGGTATGGTTTTAGCATTACAAACAGGTGTTACTATAGAAGCCAAAATAAAAGGTTCATCGATTTTTATCGGAAATATAGTATGTCTTTCACTCGTGCGTGAATTAGGGCCGGTTCTTACCGCATTATTGGTGACCGGCCGGGTGGGATCAGCCATGGCCGCGGAAATCGGTTCCATGAAAATCACCGAGCAAATTGACGCCCTGCGGACATTGGCTGCCAATCCGGTTGAATATATCGGCGTGCCGCGGTTTTTAAGTATTGTGATTATGCTCCCATTGCTGACCATTATGGCCGATGTGCTGGGCTCTTTGGGCGGCTGGTTAGTCGCCTCGTTTCATTTAGGGATCAGCTCAACAATTTATTGGGATGGCGCCCAATCGACTGTTGAATTTGCGGATGTATGCTCCGGAATCTCAAAAAGTTTTTTCTTTGCCATTATCCTGTGTGTATTTGCTTTGCACCGTGGATTTACCACCCGCGGCGGGGCAGTGGGTGTTGGCCGCTCGACTACCGGTGCGGTGGTGAATGCCTCAATTACCATATTAATTATGGATTATTTTTTAACGCAAATGTATGCGTTGTTTTAATGTGAATTAAAATTGTAGGGGCGGGTTCTCGACCGGAGGGAGTCCCTATATATCTTTTCCTGTCGG
>JAGLMY010000166.1 GCA_023139775.1 bacterium | reverse complement strand
GGTTTAAAAAACCAGATTCCCGATTAAACCCTCGGGAATGACAACCTTTGTTTAACCGCAGTTCACTGACATGTTACTCCTGAATTCTGAATACTTAATAATTTAGGATAAACCATGAAACCACCCTTAAAATTCTTACATACTGCTGATCTTCATCTGGGTGCCAAATTTGTTAAATTGGGCGGCAAAGGCGTAAAACAAAGAAAGCGTTTGTGCCAAGTGTTTTTGGATATCGTGGATTTGGCCATCCAGGAAAAAGTGGATGTGGTGCTCCTGGCTGGCGATACCTTTGATAATCAACATCCTTCGCCGGATTCGCTGACTGCTTTTCGAATTGCCATGCAACGTTTGGAACAAGCCGAGATTCCAGTAATCATGATTGGCGGCACGCACGATTACTATGATACGCAGGGAATCTTGGCGCGCGTTGCCAACACTACTTCGGAAACGTTTGTTGTTTTGCACGCTGATCAATCCACGTGGATATCGGCCGCTAAACAGGTCGTTGTACATGGTATTTCTTTGGAGGCTGCCAATGTGCCGGATAAACCCCTCTCGCATTTGCATCGCTCTGATGAACCGTTTTGGCACATCGGGATGGCTCATGCTGCTTTAGCCATTGGTCAGGAAGTAGTGCGGGAAGCAACCTTTACCAGGGATGAGGTAAAGGCAACAGGTATGGATTATCTCGCGCTTGGTCATTGGCATCGGGCCCGTGACTGTTCAGCCGGGAATACGGTTTGTTGGTATTCCGGTTCACCGGAAATGATTGCCTTGGACGAGGAAGAACCCGGTCAAGTGTTGGTGGTTGAATGCAAAGAAAAGAGCAAACCGAAAGTAACTGCTTATACGGTCGGCAAAAGGTCGTGCGTGAAATTATCCGTTGCTGCTAAAGATCCAACTGCCGCTCTCGCCCAAGCGCGGCAAGAAGCGGATCCGGATCGTATTTTGGATTTAACCTTAACAGGGATTATTGCTCCGAAACAGATGACGGAATTACTTGATTTCCAACGTCAGCTTCAGGATCAGTATTTTTTTGTTCAAATTCGTAGTGCTGTAGTTTGTGAAGTCGCGGAGAAAGATCTTAAACAATATTCAGAACAAACTGTGATCGGGAGATTTGTTCGCCTGGTTCAGGAAAGAAAAAAGACGGCGAATAGCAATGAAAAAGCTGAACTTGACAATGCTTTGCAATTGGGGTTAGCCTTATTGGCTGGTCATGAGGTGTTGACATGGTCCTGAAGCAGCTGGAACTCTTTCGTTTTAAGCGATTTTTAGAGAAAAAAATCACTTTTGCTCCGGGATTGAACATCATCCGCGGACCCAACGAATCCGGTAAAAGCACAGTACGCGCAGCATTGACCACTGCATTGTTTGGCAATCCGACCAGTAATAGCGAAGCAGTCCGCGCTGTGATCACGTGGGGACAAACCGAGCGCTGTGAATTACGTCTGGAATATCACGACGATGAGAACCGCTGGTGTCAATTGCGAAAAGATTTTGCCGCCAATAAAATATTCATGATACGTGGTGAGGAATCGTTGCGCACATTGAAAGGGATTCAAAACCAGATTACAGAGGCCATGGGTATTCCTTCGGAAGAATTGTTCAATCTCTGTACCTCCCTGGATGTGCGTTCTTTGGCCAATTTGGGGAGTCAAGCCAGCCGTAAACAGATTGGGAAGATGTTGGCAGGACTTATGACAGGGACCTCGTCCGGTCCGGATGTGTTGCAGGCACTCAAACGTTTGGATGAAGCCATTCGTGAGCTTGGTAAAGGAGAACGATCGGCAGCAGTAAAAAATCCCGGTCCCTTGAAAACTCTGCGGGATCATCTGCTCCAGCTGCAGAATCGCCGGCAGCAAGAACGAAAGGCGCTGCAGACCCACCAAGAACGCATGCGGCATTTTGAGAAACTAAAGGTGGAGGGTGAGGCACTGCGGAGTCGTTTGGCTGGATTGGAACATCTCATGGAAGCCAACAATAAATTGCAAACCGCCAAAACACGTAAGCAGGAACTCGTGCTTCAGGATGCTGATTTTGAAAAACGGATGCAAGAACAGCAAAAGCTGGAATCGGAATTGGAAATGCTATCCCAGACACTGCAAAAAAATCCCTTGCGGGTATTTTCTTCGCAGGACATTGAACATCTTCGGTCTTTGCAGCTGCGTCAACAGCAACTGGAAAATGAGGAGCCACAACCGCCGGGAGCCACAGCTCAAAGCCCCTGGTTGTGGGGCTTGGGAACATTGCTGGGCTTGATTGGATTGAGTCTCTTGTTTTTTGAATGGGTAGTGGCCATGCTGGTGTTGCTGAGCAGCGCCGGGATTATCATTACTGGTATAATACAGCAATCTTCGAAAAAAGAAAAACTGCGACAACATGAGAAAGAGTTGGTCAAGTGGCAAGACAAGCAGTTGCAGCTGACGAATGAAATAGCTGCAATTCGGCAACGTGTGGAGAATCAAAGCATGGAGCAAATACTGCAGCAATGGCCGCAAACACAGCAACATTTACTTGAAAAAACATCACTACATAAACGGTTGGAAACTTTTTCAGCGCCGGAGGCCGAGCGGTGGCAAACCATACGCCGGGAATTGCGGTTGCTCGAAGACACACTTAATGATCCGGCGCTGAATACCTTGGCCTTGGCGCCTGAAGCATTAGCTGCGCGTCAGCGCGAGGCGCAAAAACTAAATCTTGACTTGAGTGAATTGATGAGCGAAAAAAATAAAGTGCAAGCACTTTTGGAAAATGCGCAAACCAATCATGATACTGTAGCGGAATTGGAAGAGCAAATCGCTGAAGCGCAAGGTCGTATTACGGGCCTGGAAAAACAAGAACGGTTGTTTTGTCTTACGCATGATCTGTTGGATCAGGCACGTCGTGATACTTTAAATCCGGCCCGGAAAGTACTGGAGAAACGGGCCGGTGAGTTAATGGCTATTTTCAGTTGTGGACGCTATCAGCATATTGCGGTTGACGATGAAGATTTATCGAGTAAGATACTATTGCCGGAAACCGGGGTCTGGGAAGAGCCGGCGGTTGTATCTCAGGGGACGTTTGATCAGTTCTTTCTCAGCCTGCGCTTGGCATTATCCGAGGTGTTGGCCGGTGGGAAAAGAGTGCCAATCTTCCTGGATGAACCATTGGCTGCTTTTGATCCGGAACGTGCGCGAGCCACTCTGAACTGTTTTAAAGCGCTTGCGAAAGACCGGCAGATCTTTCTGTTTACGTGTCGTCCGGATTATGATAAGGCGGCAGATAAAGTGATTGAATTATAATTGTAGGGGCACGATGCTTGTCCGACATCGCTTTTGCAAAGTCGGAGGCCGTGCCCCTACTGGACTACGAGAGGGGTAGCGGATATGCGTGAGATTATTGCCATTGTTGTTTGCGTGGTTGTTTTCATGGTTGCTATGCAAAGCGGTATGATCAAGACCGGCTTGGATTATGGGGTTATTAAGAAAAACAATGAAAATTTACAAGCAACTAATGAGCGTTTAACCCGAGAAATCAAGCGTATGCACAATTTGAATAAAGACGGAGTTGCTGGCGCGGGTGATCAGGTTGCGATTTTGGAACGTTTGGAGAAAGCTAAAGCGGATTTGAAAGGTCAATTGGCGCGTGAGATAAAAAAACGGGAAATTGTATTTGAAGAAGATGACAATTGGCTGAAATTGGTGGTGTTGGATAAGGTGTTGTTTAGCAAACACTCGGCTGGTATAAATACATCCGCTCGTCAATTTTTATTGAAAATCACCCGGGTGTTGAGCCATTTTGATGAAATGGAAATGCGGATTACCGGATTTACAGACAATCAACGTCTCGCCGGTAAAGACAAGAAGAAATACCCCACCTTGCGGCATTTGTCAGCCGCGCGCGCGATTACGGTGGCTGAATTTTTTCAGCGGGAGGGAGACCTTGATCCGGTTCAGATTGTGGCCGCCGGTTTTGGTGAAGCACGGCCCGTGGTACCGAATGATTCGGAATACCATCGTACACTCAATGGTCGTATTGAGATCAGTTTGCATCCTGTTGCCTTGGAGGTGTTGAACAAAGCCAGGGATATTTATCGGACCGAAAGCCTGATTACTCAAAAACACAAAAAAACCAAGCAGCTGGCAGCGTCCAGTAATGAGTACGAACCAAGCGAGGATGAGGATAGCGAAGAGGCGATTGGCGAAGAGGCGCTGGACAACGTGAATGATATGGAATTTGATGCCGGATATGCTGCGCCGGATGAAGCGGTTATCGAATAAAAAAAAAATCAGTTGAGATGCAAGGAAACGTGTAAAAAACTGTCAAATCCTATAGTCTTTTTAAGGAGGTGACAGGCATGCCAACACACATACCAATTTCCCAATGGGGAAATGAAGAACAACCACGGGAACGGCTGCTGCAATACGGAGTCGGAGTGCTTTCGGAGGTAGAGCTTATCGCGCTGTTGCTCAATACCGGGAGTCGTGGCAGTTCTGCCATAGTTTTAGCGCGCTTGCTGCTGAAAGAGCATGGTGATATATCTGCTTTGGGCAAATGTTCGCCGTCCCAATTAGCTGCCTACCGTGGTATGGGACCGGCTAAAGTAGCGCGTTTACTGGCTGCTTGCGAATTGGGGAGGCGCCGTGAGGCGCGACCGGTTTCTAAGCGAGTGCGTATTCACTCTGCCCATGATGCTGCTCAGCAGATGTTTGTAAAGCTTAGAGAACTACGACACGAAGCATTATATGTTCTTTTACTTGATACTAAGCACCAGCTGTTGGGAAATGTGCTCGTGGGTCAAGGAAGCGTGGATCAGATCGGGGTGCAGCCCAGAGAGGTGTTTCGTCCGGCCATTGAAATATCCGCAGCTGCCGTGATTGTGTGTCACAATCATCCCAGCGGTGATCCGGAACCCAGTATGCCGGACATTCAATTAACCAAGCGATTGCAGGCAGCTTCCCAAGTAATAGGGATTCGGCTGCTGGATCATATTATTATCGGAGATGGGGTGTTCATTAGTCTTGCGGAAAAAGGATACTGTAACCACAAGTAAAAAAAAGACAAGCCTGCAGAAGGCGAAGTTACTGGCCTATGCAGCTAAAAACAAGAAAGCGATTGCCCCCGTGGTTTTGGATATGCAGGAGCATTCCGGAATTGCAGATTATTTTGTGATTGCTTCCGGCAGATCGGATATACAGGTTCGGGCGATGGTACAAGAGATCGAACGTGTTTGCGTTGAGGAAAAAATAAAAATTGAGCATACCGAAGGATTGGGACTCTGGGTTTGGGTCTTAATTGATTTGGGTGATGTCATTGTGCACATGTTTACTGACAAAGAACGTCAGTATTACGGGTTGGAGAGACTCTGGAAAGAGTGTAAACGGGTGAATTTGCCGAAATTATGATAAAATCGTAGGGGCGATCCTTGTGATCGCCCGAAAGAAAGGGGCGAATACAAGATTCGCCCCTACGGATAAACGAATAAATAATGCCATCGAAAAACAGGAAATAATGATATCACCATGTCTAAAAGAAGAATTCAGATTATTACATTATTAACTGACTTTGGCACCCAAGACACTTATGTTGCTGAGATGAAGGGAACCATTCTTTCGCAAGCACCGGCAGCGACTATAGTTGATATTTCTCATGCAGTGTCACCCTTTGCTATTGAAAAAGCAGCGCGTATGCTTCCGGCTGTTTTGCGAGCTTTTCCCGGAGGGACCATCCATGTGGTGGTCATTGATCCGGGTGTTGGGGGAAAACGAAAACCTATAATTGTTGCATCCCAGGGACAGTATTTTATCGGTCCGGACAACGGGCTCTTTACCTTGCTGGTAGAAAAGGAAATGAATTCCTGTGCTTATGAAATAAAAATAAGCAAGCCTATTTCCACTACCTTTCATGGCCGGGATGTATTTTCGCCGGTTGCCGCCCAGCTTGCTTTGGGACAACCTGTGTCGAAATTGGCTAAACCCATCTTAAAGATTGTGAAACTGACCGGCCTGCAGGCCAGAAAAATCTCGTCCGGTGTTTGGGAAGGTAAGACTGTATTTTGCGATCATTTTGGCAACATAGCGACCAATATTCCCGGGAAAGCGCTGGAACAGATAAAGCACCCCTGTCTCATGGTCGGTCGTAAAAAAATAACTAATTTCCAGAAGACATTCTGTACTGGAAAGTCCAGGCAGCTCGGAGTAATTATTAATAGCGAAGGGTATCTGGAGATAATGATTCCTAAACAATCTGCCCAAAAAAAGCTGGCCCTTCGTAGTAAAAACAGAGTAATTCTTTCCTCACTTTCTTAATACATACACATAAAATATGTATATATATAGTATAAATTATTGCTCAAGCGCGCAATTTTTGCTATACTAAGACATATGTCTATTTGGGGCAGTTCGATACAGTCCGGCAAACAAGGTTGTAGTAAACACGTATAAGAAACGGATGATATCTGAATGTCGACACACGAAGTTTTAATTGAACGAGCACGAGTGGACACAAACCGGCGTTGGTGGATCATTGCCGGGCTTCTCGGGCTGGTAATTATTCTTCATTCCAACAAGAGTGTCTTGGAGTTTTGGCCGGTATTGATTGTGGTTGGGTTGAGTGCAGTGTGCAATTTTGTCCTTTCCGTGTTGGCGCATTTCAAACAAGTCGCTCGCTATTGGCTTTATGCAGAAATCATTATTGATCTTATTTTAATAAGTAGTCTGATCTATTTTACCGGCGGTATTGTTACTAGTCCTTTATTTTATTTATTTCCGCTTTTTATTTTAGTGCAATCTTTTTACAAAAATCCCGTTAAAATACTCATTTCCGGCATTGGTGTAGTCGCCTGTGGTGCCATTGTCTTTTACCTAACGGGGCGTCCGGAGACCTATTTTTGGCCTCTGTTGGAACGCTCCTTGATTATTGTTGCCGTAACTGCAGTAACCGGTGCTTTGGTATGGAGATACAACCGGGAGTCGAAAACTGTAAAACAGTCCTTGACAGAACGAGAAGCAGAATTGGCTGATGCGCAGAAATCAAATCAAGAATTGGAATTGAAGATTAACACCTCTACGCAACAATTGGAAAAAGCCAATATCATGCTGGTGAAAAAAAATATAGCACTAATGGCATTTCATGAAATTTATACGGCTATGAGTTCGACCTATAATTCCGCCCGTTTACTCAACCTGGTGATGGATACGGCCATGTCCCTGTTAAAAGCCAATTACGGTGTACTCATGTTAAAAGAGGGTTCTGACGAATACTTGCGTGTAAAAGTATCGCGTGGTTTGCCGCAACGATTGGTGCGAACACTACAGATTAAAGTTGGAGATAAAGTGGAAGGGGAAGTGGCCCAAACCGGAACACCCAAGTTGTATCCGGATTTAGATCGCATTCCGAACATGAAAGCTATTACCCGTGAGTGCAAAAGTAAAATGTGCGTTCCTTTATGGAGTAAGAAGAAATTAGTTGGCATCATAACGGTTGAAAGTTCCACACCCAACACATATTTGCATAATGATTTGGAATTGTTCTGTACTTTGGGTTCGCAAGCCTCGGAAGTATTACAGAATCTGGAAATCTATGAGGAATTGCGCACCAAGGCTGATCATTTGTCCTTGCTTTTTGAAGTTGGGAAAAACATCGGTACGATCTATAATTTGCGTACTCTGTTTGAAACCATTCTGGAACGTGCCATGCAAGTCATGAAGGCAAGACGCGGTTTTCTGCTGATCTATGATAAAACTGCGGACGAATTGCGCATCCGCGCTTCCATTGGTCAAAACATTAATTTGGGAAAAAATGCCGTGCAAGTGGATTGTGGTATCGCGGGTTGGGTTTTTAAAAAGGCGCGTTCTGTACTCATACCCAATGTTAAAAAGAGCACATTATTTGATCCTTACAATGATCAGATTTATACCGGACGCGATCTGATGGCATGTCCGCTAAACATTCGCAAAAAAGTTTTTGGTGTTATCTGTTTGAACGATCGCATTGGCGCCAAACAATTTTCTCAAGAGGATTTGGATCTGTTCAGTGCATTGGCATCTCAAGCAACGATTGCGATTGAAAACGTCGAATTGTATGCCAGTATCCGGCGGGATTATTTGAATGCCATTAAAGCTTTGGCTGCAGCGGTTGATGCCAAAGATCACTACACACATGGTCATTCGCACAAGGTGATGGTGTATGCAACCTCAATTTCCCAAGCCATGGGATTGAATGAAAAAGATATCGAGAAAGTGAAATATGGAGCACTCTTGCATGATGTGGGCAAAATCGGTATTTCGGAAGCAGTACTCAATAAGCCTTCTAAATTAACTCCTAAAGAAATTGATACCATTGCCATGCATCCGATTTTAGGTGTGTCTATTGCACAAAATATTGAGTCCTTGAAGGATTTGATACCGACTATTCTGTATCACCATGAACGGTATTCAGGTGGTGGATATCCGGAAGGAAAAGCCGGTAATAGTATTCCTTTGGGCGCTAGAATTGTTGCTGTGGCAGATGCTTGGGATGTGATGACATCTGATCGTGCTTATCGCAAAGCATTACCAATAAGTGTAGCAGTATCAGAATTGAAGAAATGTGCAGGAACGCAATTTGATCCGGAAATTGTGGAGATATTTTTGGAAAGCCTTGAAAGAGAGGAAGAAATCGAGACTTTTAAAGAAATAGAACAACCGGATATTTTTTGGGATGAAGACGAAATATCCCGCCTAATGAACTGAAAAATAAAATAAAAAAAACTAAAAAAAACGGTGAATTGTAATCACAAGTGCAACATCCCGGGATGAAAAGAGTCCCTTTACTCAACTAAAACTGATAATGTGTAGGTGGAAACCAAATACTAAAATCAGGGGAGCAAAGGGACAAGATTATGGTATCAAAAATCAAGAAGAATTACAAATGATCAGCGTCAATTAGAAATCCCCCGTTGCCTCAGATCAAAATGTTACCATATTTATCATAGTTCACAATGTCATTTTATTACTCTAAATGAAAACATGACTTACGAAATGAAACGA
>JAGLMY010000165.1 GCA_023139775.1 bacterium | reverse complement strand
AATTATTTCACAGCTTCTTACGGTACTAAAAGTGCCGTTTGGCTGTCATCTATGAAAAAGCAGGGCTAAGGTAGGGGCGCGATTAATCGCGCCCCTACAAGATACCCGGCAAAATCATTCGGGTATGACAGTCTTTTCAGAAAACAGTCTTTCCGCAACAGGAGCTATTTAGTACCATAACTGATAGGTTACTTACAGAAAAAGTAACATGTCGGTCATGCGTTTTTTTGTTTCTCATCCGTGAATGCAGCCCCCACCCTGTCATCCCCGAATGCTTATATCGGGGATACGGTTTAAAACCAGATTCCCGATTAAACCGTTCGGGAATGACAAACTAAAAAAATGCTTCACTGACATGTTACAAGAAAAATAAAATTATGGTTTACCCGGAACTTAATATAGTATACTGTAAATAACTGAAAAGCTATGGCTTGCTTGAAAAACCAAAAATTTAATGGGCCTGGCACGTATATATATGTCCAAAAACACAGGTAAACATAATGTATTTTTTAAATAAACATCCCAAAATACTGATGAGTATAAATATATTTGCCGCTCTTTTGATCGGAGTAATTCGTTACCTAACCGGACATGAATACGCGTTGTCTTTGTTCTATTTATTCCCAATTTTTGCCATCACTTGGTTTCTCGGATTTAAAAAAGGAATAGCAATAGTAATCATTTGTACTTTGTCCTGGCTGAGCGCGGACTTATTATTAGTGGATAAATTTTCAAAACCTTGGATTCCTTTTATCAACGAAACATTGCGCTGTCTTGTTTTTGTGTCAGTAGCTTACATTACCGCGAAACTTCGCATGGCCTTGGAAATTCAAAAAAAGCTGGCCATGACCGATGATCTTACGCAAATCTATAATCGACACGCTTTTTTTCAGAAAGCGAAACATGAAATAAAACGCGCCCAACGGTTGCAAACGACGTTATCCTTGGCCTATATTGATTTAGATAATTTTAAAAACCTCAATGATACTCTGGGTCATGATGTAGGCGATAAATTATTACGCAAGCTGGCGGAAAAAACAAAAATCCATATCCGCGAAATTGACATTTTAGCGAGAATCGGCGGGGATGAGTTCGCTTTATTATTTCCTGGAACCAATGAAAAAGAGGCAGCTATCGTGATCCAAAGGATCAAAGATGTTTGTGTTGATAATTTCAAACAAAATAATTGGGATGTCACCTTAAGCATTGGGGTAGTTACATTCCATTTACTGCCTGAAAATGTAAGCGAAATGCTGAAGATTGCCGACACTATTATGTATTCCGCCAAGAAGCAGAATAAAAACAGCATCAACAGTTTAATCTGGTCCACCCATCGAGTGACGGGGGACCTAGGAGTGTGAGCATTTAGTTGCTCAAGCTCCTAGTAAAGTATCTGGTTTTACAAATATAGCAGGGGCCGAAGTGATTCCATCCCCTGACCTTTCTACACCGCCCACTCGGTAATAATATTTATCCGGCGGGGCCGGTCAAATAGATCTTTATTATTTAATCTTATAACTGGAATTTTCCGTAAAATATCGATCATTATTCCCCATTCCCGGGGAAATTCCCGCAACCTTATGGGCGCCAATATATCTTTATCTTTCAATTCTCCTATTTTAGCTACATTGAATACGGCTATTTTACTTAAAATCTCCAGGAACGCTATCACGGATTTATGTTGTTCTACACGTAATCTCTGCATTTTTTCAAACTCACCTGTTTTTTCCAGCCTCTTTATCTCGCGGCTTTGTGCTTTCAGCATGCCAGTCATCTCTTGAATAAGCAATTCAGTCATTTTGTCCGGTTCTTTCGCATATTTCGGATAGTCCTTATGCCTGGATATTTTTTCGAGCAATGTTTTTAAACGCGGTTCAATTATACCGTCTTGCACAACCTTGATATACGCTTCCGGATTTATACTCTGACATAGCTTATATATCACGTTTTCTATGCGTCTGGGCAGGGTCTCACTGGTTCTCATTATTTTTTCAATCCACTTTGTCCACACTGAGGGCGGCGCTATAATCTTCATTCCCCTTTGCATTAATCTGAGCGGCAATTTGACATCCCAAGAAATTGAGAGAAGCACTAACATAGGCAGCCCAGCCAAAGATCTGCGGATTTCCGGAATTTCCTGCCCAGGTTTGGTAAAATGTGCAATCATTTCATGCAAGGATTCTAGCCAGTTAAAATCAGGATAAATCCAGCGCAGGCCTAAAACTACCGCGGTTGCGGCAAGAGTAATTTTCGTGGTCAGGCTTTCATCACCGCTGGGCAGGAAACTTTCCCAGAATCCTTTGTTCGGCTGGGAATGCCATAAATAGCGATTCAATAATATCCAATTACTCCGTTTATGCCGTCGTGGTTCATATGCACATTTCAGTTCTTTGCCTGCAACCGTACCTTTAAACATGCGGTGCGCGGAGATAACATTATGATAACTGAAACAAAGTCCTGCATAAACGACTGCCAGCAAACCAATTATATGGCCATTGAATCCAAATGCCGCAATTGCCAATACCAGCAGGGGAATCACCGGGATAGCCGAAAAAACGAATGGATAAAGGTTGAAAAATTGTCTGACAGGACGCAACTCAACTCCGGCAGCCTGCAACTGCTTTAAAATCAAATCAGTACAAATCCAGCCGTCTTCCAGCCATTCCCCCAGATAGCCCCAGATGATTTTCGACATATTATACGGGTTCCCTATTTCCTGATAGGCAAATTCCCTTACTTTTTTTTGAAACATTTTTTGTTGGGCAGCGTCAAACTCAAGAGGCAAACGGAAAAGGACAACCTCACCTTCCTCCTCAGCAAAAAATTCCAGCGCCGGAGTGAGGATTACCTGCCGGATTTTCGGATTACCCGCTATTTCCATAAAGATACCCGGCTCCACCACATTTAATGCGTGCATGAAAGTGTCGGTTCCCCGAAATTTAGTCAACCAATTAATCAAATATGGATTAATATCTTTTACCGGCGGAAGATAGTAATGGGTGGCCAAGGTCATTATTTGTGACTGCCGGAAAAATTCCTGCAAGTCTTGCCCCAGCTTCTCCGAAAGTTTTCTTTCCGCGATCCAGTCCTTGACCAGCTCTGACTGAATACGCGCTGCTTCACGGGCATATTTAAATTGTTCTTTTGCGCTAAGCTTTTTGCGCGCCAAGCGGCGGAATTTTTCTGGTATCTTAGTGTTAAAAACCAGGTACAGGCTTTTCAGCTGTTTCAGTTCTTCAGCGGTGTAAGCGGTATTTTCTGTTTTTATTTTTTCCCGGGAGAAGAACGTGGATAATAGCCTATTATCAATAAACAGCCGAAGCGAAAGCACCCCCAGTGCAATTTTCCTGAAATTCAAGTGGAATAATTTCCATAGGGACACAACCATCATCATGCCCAGAGCAAGCCAAACATTGGAATCACCGAGCAAAGCCGTGCAGCCTACTATCGGAATAATTGTGCAATAAAGCACCACGCCTTTCCCTTGACCGCGAGTTGGACCTGGCAGCCGCGTAGCATTGGCAATGATGATTTTTTTCGTGGTCGGCCATATTTTGATCACGCCGGACAAGCCCCGCCGGATCATCGCTACAATCGCTTCCTTGTCCAGCGAAAATTTTTGGATACTCATCATCTGCTGTGCTTTCAGCGCGAGTCCCCCAAACACCACAAAGGCTATACTTGCTGCTGTCACCACTATGGCCGGCGCCAGACCGCCTATGAACATCGCTATTCCTAAAACAGCAGCAGCCGCCAGAGTGCCTATTCCCATAGCCAGAAACAGGTCAAATTCTTTAATTGCTCCCACAGCTCCAACTACACTTGGCATAATACCGCCGGACGTCGGCGCGGCCTTGCCATCATACAAATATTTTTCCGGGTCTTTTCCAGGTCTTTTACGCTCCCTTTTTTTCGCTCTTTTTGAATCCTGATCTTTGTGAATATCATCTGAAAATACCCGTGCCACCTGAGCCATCGCTTGTTCCGTTTCAGTGATCACGTCAATCTTGTCTTCCGCGTCTATCGCGGTTCCCGCGTAATTTATCTGATTGTGATCCGCATATTCCCGCAAATCTGATAATTCAACAGAAATCCCGGCCACTACTTGATTTATTTTTGCAAATTGCTCCAAAAAGCTCGGGGACTCCGAGACCAAACTGTCGGCTCCTGCCTCACCCCTTGACGATTTGAATAACTTCGGTTGCATGATATTGCACAGGATTTCAAATTCAGCAAGTATTTCCTTTTTCTTTGACTCCAGTGAGTCGCGTATTTTTTCCAGACTCTGGTATTGTTCGCCGGATAGGCTCTCCTTTTTCATATACAAATCCATCAAGTACGCCAACTGCTCTACCCATAGAATTGCCCTGGTCATAGCTTCGTTTATTTTCGGATTAATTTTCTCCTTGACAATTAAAGGCATATCAATAACTTGCAGCTTCTTAACTTTTGGGACTGTAACTTTACCT
Organism: bacterium; assembly: GCA_023139775.1. GTDB lineage: Bacteria > Oederibacteriota > JAAXVQ01 > JAAXVQ01 > JAUVAV01 > JAGLMY01. Next base: position 22,393 of record JAGLMY010000165.1, on the reverse strand, counting down.
TTAGTCTTAGCTGTGCGTTTCGGCCCGGCAGGTTTTTCCTTGGCAGGTTTTTTTGGGGCGATTTCTTTCTTGGCCGCTTTTGGCTCTTTAGGCAAAGCATGTTCCGGCTCGTACGTTTTTGCTTCACTTCTAGATAATTCCGCAATAACTCTCGAGAACACTTTATCTTCCGCAACATAAGACGTGCCAGGCGAGGATGGCTGGAAGACGCATTTAAATTCCGCGCCAACTATCTCCCCGGTATCCGGATCTTTTAGATTGGAGATTTCTAGTTCACCGGACAGACTTTCCATCCTCTGATTAACTACAAAAACCCCAATACCGCTGCCGCCTGTTTCTTTCTTGGTGGTAACACCGAAATTCCGTATGTCGTTTTCATCTATCCGCAAACGCTCTGCTGGAATGCCGGTGCCATTATCCTGAACCGTGATCTCGTTTTGGCCAAAAATGATCAAAATCTTTCCAGAAAATTCCTTTTCTTCTGCTTGAGCTGATTTGGCATTTTTCTCCAGTTCATCTTTGGCATTTTTTACCAGATTTGCCAATATTTTATCCAATATCCCGCCATAATCACCCTCAACCATGTGCGGCTTATCGAAGAAATCAGGACTGGTGACTAAATTGACAGAAATATTTTCCTCACTTTCAAAGTTTTTCTGGGCTGCTATAAAAACCTGCTGCAAATCAACTTGTTGCGGCTCGGCGGCCAATCTGAATATTTTTTCATCTGAAAATACATCTTTCAGCAAGAAGATTCCAAAATAGCTTGCTGATATTGATGCTGCCAATTGCTTATCAATATCAGCAAGCTTGCCCTTCATAAGGAGATTCTGCAGTTCTGACAATTTTTCGTGCATCTCAGCCATGTCCTGGTTGATCTCCAACATGGGAGACAAAAGCAGCGCTTGCCACCAATGGTCTCGTATGGCTTTATCTGCCAATCCCCTGTTCACGAGTGTAATAAAAAGTTCCGGGATATTTTCAGCCGTGCTATTTTTTTTAGCAGCCTCAACCAGGTTATCCAGATAGAATTTCAGGTTTTTTTTCAAAGTATTTTTCTCCGCTTTAAAATCATTTCGCTCTTCGTTTGAAATTGACCCTGCTAAATGTTCCTTGATATCTGCGAGTTGTTTTTCCGCTTTTTCGATATTCTTAATAATTTTTATATACTTATTTATGATTGTATAATTACGAATGCATCGGCTGGATTTGGATTTAAGTGATTCGACAATGTCTTCCTGACCGTCAAAATATGGTTTTTCTTCCAAATCTGTTACGACTAAAGACACTCTACCCAACCTCGCACCCATAATATTTCCAAAATCATGATCATTCTCTTGTACGCGCAAATCCAGTCCGAGCTCTTTTAACTTAAAAATATCGCAATGATTAAAGCTTCGTAAGGCATCTTTTTTCAGGCAGGCTTGGGCCAGAAGAATACGGATTTTGAGATCAGCCGCGGAAATTTTCTTCTTAATTTCGGCGAATTGCTTCTGGTTATCGCTGTTAATAGAGCCGTCCGCTTCGATTTTATTCAAAATATTATCAGCCCAAGCATTTATATCTTTATTTGATAATTTTCCAGAGAAACGCTTAACCTTTGGCAAACTGGGTTTAGGTCCGGCTTTGACTTTATCGGTTACCAAGACTTCGGCTGTAGGCACCTGCAATTTCCGGTCTTTTTTGAAAAAACCCGCCCGGTTACTCAAATCAACAATAATCGTGTGACTCTTTTTCCAATAAATATCTTTTATGCAAAAATCACCAGCGGATTCTTTTTCCTCCAATTGCATTAGCTGATTAAGCGCATTTTGGAACAGATTGGGCGCAGCCGCTGTAGGCAGATTTTCGCTTAAAGCTATAATATTGGCCGGCGAAAACATATGCCTGAGTAAATACATGCTGAGACGGCCCTTGCTTATGGTGCCGGCCGAATCTTTGTTCTCCAGGGTAGCCAAGCTGTCTTTTATTTTATCAAAAGCCGTAATTGCCCTGGCTGCGGAATTATTTATTTTCATTAAAGTAAACAATATAGTTGCCTGCCGGCGGCCGTCTTTTTGATCTGCATCCCCGTTTTTTTCTATTAATTCAAACTGATCCCGTACTTTCCGGCTTTTCTCTGTAATTATACTTGTCTTATCACTCCAGCCTTCATAACTGCCGGAGTTTAATTCAGCTGTCATGGTCCCAATAACGCCTGACACTTCTTTCAGAATCTCGGGCATATCTTTATGCAAAAATACCGCTAAATCAATTGAAGCAAGCTGGAATATATCCAGATTGCTTAGTGTTCCCTGTTTATTTGTCCGCATGCACTCGTAAAAACATTGGATACGGATTTCGGTGTCAACTGCGACCAGGGCTTTTTTATCCGCCTCGGCAATGGCATTCCCGGCTTTTATTGCTTGAATTATTTTCCCTGTCAAAATATCCGGCGACTGTATCTCCCTGGGATCTTCCTTCGCTTCAGGGAACAACTTCGCTCGTTCTTTTCCTAATGCCGCCATGACCGCATTCCGCCTGGGGGTAATCGCTTTAACCTCCGCCGCCTCAGCAATTTCTGGAAAACCGGCGTGGCGCGCTGAAATCTTTATTTTACTCTGCTCTAAAGACATAATAAATTTATTTATTGCCATGCGCTCTTGTACGGAAAAACTTTCACAATTGTAAATATTTTTAATCAGCAAATTTAAAGTTTTCTTATCTTTGCCAAATGCCCAGTACGCGAAGAGAAAATCCGCCAAAGCCATGCTCTTTGCATAAGGCGCGTGAGCCTTTACCAGCTCTACGTCGATATCGCTAATGATATTAAAAAAAGCGGTTACTGCTTCTTCCAGCAGGTTGAGCTGGCTACGAAAGCGGTCATCCGTAATAATGGCGTCAATGCTGCTCAGATTGGTTATAATAACCTGATTTTTTTCCGGCACTGGAATAATTTTATCCACAACCATCAATATGCCGTCTAAATAGCTCGAAAAAACCCGGGCGTTTTCCACTGCCACTTTTTCCGACGTAGGTACTGTAATATTACTGCCCAAGAAATCTGTGTAGTCGGATGTTGTTTTAAATTTGGTAATTTTTTGTTGAACACGCTTAATCAGCTCCAAATCCTGGGGCCGTTCGCGTGCTGAGGTCCGGATAAATTCAGAGATTTGAACAAAATACTGTGTTTTTATGCTTTTTAGGATCTTAACTATTTGATTGTCACCGGCCGACTCCAGGTCATTGAAAAAAGCTTGCCAGGCTTCTGTAGTATTTGGCCTGTCCGGAGACTGTTCCTTTAATTTAATTTTAGGACTATATAGAATGCCAACGGCAAGAATATCAGGATTATTGCCATTCGCTAATAATAAACTATAAGCAATAATAGGGGCATACGGCAGAAAATAAAATATCAGTGAAGAATTCCTGCGCCATATGCCGCGTAATAAGACCGACCATGTTTTAATATCACTGATTTTCAGATCAATTGTTCCCAGGGCTAAGCCGGCTTGCTTCAGCTGCATACGCCAGGCCCTGAGACCGGTAATAACGGTTTCTTGCAATTGTTGGAATTTTTGCATTACCCATATCCGGCCCTGCTCCCAGGACCGCTTTATAACCGGAAGCACTGCTCGTACCCCTGGCCGCATCAGCGGACTCCAGGGCAGCATATGGGCTGTGATCAATTCCAGCACTCTGTCTTCTGATCCGGCTGCTTGGCCTGCGCTGAAGGCAGCCTCCAGCTTGGGCTTTTGTTGGTTAGCGTAAAACCCAATCTCATAGCCCTTGATGGGAAGAGAAGAAATCAAACCTGAGGGAACGCGTTTGCCCAGATCTTGCGGATATATAGCAGCGCAATTCTCTCTACCTGCCAGTGCTACGAGAATCGTATCTTTAAACGCCTTAATATTATTTAAGTTCAATGCCCCGTTTTCCTGACTAAAAGCCGGGTAATGGGCCATAAAATATTCCTGAACACCTTGGAATTCAGCCTCGGTCAGTTCGCCTTTGGCAACCTGTTTCTTTAACCACCACAAAATCAGGGTCATTTGCAGAATTTTGTAATCCAGCCTGATAGCCGGAGGCAGTTGCTTCTCCTTTAAGACCACCTGGTCATCAATCCACTCCATAAAATACATGCCCAATGACAGGTACTTCTGATTCCACGCCAGCATCTTCTCCAGGGATGTCCGGCGATTTCGCAACAGTGAAAAATATGGATTTGCGTTATCCAACTGCCGTAATACCGGCCTTACTGATATAAAGCTGATTCCGCGCCGGCGTAACTCATGGGTAATTATTTCAGTATGATATCCGCCTGTAACCAGAATGGCTTGTCCGGTTCCCTGCTCTTCCATGCGCTTTTCAAGATTTTCCACAAAATCCAAACTTCGTTGGTCAGCCATGGCATAAAAATCTTTTGCCTGCTCCAAATAATGATTAAGCGTGTATATTTCCTGATCCAGATAATACTCCTGGTCCTCACTATATCGGGAAATAAATTTCACGAAATGTTCAATCTGATATTTTTCAGGATAAGCGCGATACTCAGCTAATTCTTCCGGACGCACGGAAATATTCAGCAGCTTCTCTATGATTTCCAGACAACGCAGCAGCTCATCCATTTGCTGTTGTTCTGTGGTGGTGTATAGACTTGTGCGCAGCCAAATCTCCAATCTATCCAACTCATCCAACAGTTGGTCTGAATCAACCTCCTGGGGTAATATTTCCATCTGCTTGGATATATAGCAGCGCACTTGCGGATAAGCGCTTAAAGCCAAACCTTGCCGCCCGGCATACTTGTGCAAATATCGCGCATACTTTAATAACGACAGCTCTCCTGTCTGAAAAGCGGTCTTGTGAGCGGCAAATCTTATCAAACGGGAATCGTAAATATTTTGCTTGATCTCATCCAAGGCATAGCGCAAGTCATACACATATCCCTGGCTCTCAGCATTTAAAAACCGCTGTACACATTCGCGGTTTGCCGCATAATGTTTAGCGGTTTCCACTCCTTGCAGACAAACCGGATAACGTCCGGTAGCCGCGTAAAATTCAGGGCCTGATATCTTTCCCAGTTTTACAAAATAATCACCCACTTCTTTTTTTACACTTTCCACCGGAAAAGTTGAGAGTTTGGTCACATTTACAGGCAAGCCGGCGCCTTCTACACCCACCAACTCCAGTCCGTGTTTCCCGGCCAGGTAGTCAATCAGGCCGGCTATATTTTTCTGCACCTCGTAGTTACAGTGCTGATCCTGTATATGAATTATTAATTTTTTATTGCCCTGAAAGGATTTTATGATTTTTCCTAATTTTTCCGGGATTTCAACAATTTGCTGATTAATACAAATAGGCGGCGTTTCCGGTTGAAAAGATGTTTCAGCAAAAGTCCAGGTGAGGCCAGGAAAAATAAAGGTTAGCATAAGTAAAAATGCAACAACCTTTATCCAGGGTTTATGCCGATTTGCGAGGAAAATAGGACGTCGAAAAACCGTATCCATAATACCTTCCTTATTCCCCGGCAAGATGTCTAAAATGTCGTTAATTTTTAATTATCGTCGTTGGTATGGAAAAACTTTAGAATTGTTTGTAGGCAAAATAGTTTTGTGGGAATAATCATCAAAATATAATGTTTTATTTATAGAACCTATAATATATATATATCCTCTTTTGAGGGTTATGTCAAATTTCGCAATTTGTGTTGCGGCGAAGTGATGATGTTCCATTTTAGCAAAATATGGATCCCCACGGGCAAGCCCGGGAAGATTCACGCAGCGTTAATATTAAGCCGCAATGGCCTTTTCCGCCTTTCTTTCAGTTTGCGACGATCAAAAACAATGCCGATATACTCAAGCATATCCAGGTAAGCACCCAGCCACCGCATTCTGCCGATTGTCGGCATCCAGATGGTATCAGTGTTGTTGGCTAATATCTTGCCTGTGAGTTTGATGGGCTGACTCTTGAATTCAGGCATAATCCGCATAAGTTCATTAAAGGTCGCAAGCGAATCCACCAATTTATTCCGCAGGAGCACGGCTCCATCCGTATTCGCCGGTATTTGCGCAAGATCAAGGTGTTGTTGTTTAAGCACCGCGATCATCTCCCCCAGCAATGCTTCGGCCTGGGTTTGATTCATTCGGCGGGCGAACCGAAGGTAAGCCGCATGTGCCTTCGTAATCTCTTGCTGCGAGCTTAATAATTGTTCCGTTAATCGCGACCGGGTAATCGTCGCGCTTATTGTATTGTTCAACTGTCCGATTGCCTGCTGATATTCTGAAATCTGACGCCAGAGCGCGAGATCCGACAACAACTGATTGACCGGACCGGCCTGGGCGGCAAAGAATAATTGATCCGGCAGATAAATATCAATCGTATATGGACCGTCTTGATCGGGAATTCCATAATCACCAAAAACCTTGCCAAAAAGCAGATTTTTAAAGAAGCTCTTGTGCCGGCGCGATAAGGGCAGCACCCGGAAAATATCAGGATTTGATTTTCTGGCAGTTGGGATATCAGTCCAGATAACCTGCCTCTCTCTTAATGATAATTTTCTGCTCATTGGTTTTTTCGAATCAGCCCGCGTTGGACGTATGCCAACATACGCCAGAGCAACAAGCTTAAACACCTGAAAAACTACCCCGTGCAAAAGACGGAAGCCTCTAAACCGCGCTTTGAGCTGCAATTGGGGCGTGAATAAAAATTGGAGCAGTTTAATAATAACCGGTTTTGAATCAAGCCAGGAACGATTTAGCACTGAATCCAGGGGCAATAGGTCCGGTTGTTCCAGCTCCGGGCCCGGCGCAGTGTCCGGCAGCGCGTCATTTTGGTCCAGTTGCCTCCTAGTGACGCGTAAAGTCCTAACTATTCGGGATAGTCCTTTTAAAACAAATCCTTGCGGCCCAGCGCCAAAGTCGTGTATTCTCTCTATTTGCCGGACAACCCATTTTTTCAGCATCCGGCCGGAAAACCGGCTTCTATACTTTAACCAGACCGCGTAAATTACAATCAGTGCCAAGCCGTTGCCCGCTCCCAAGAGCGAGACTGTTTGCCAGTCACCATTGGGCAGCCAGCCACGGGCACCCAAGGCGCCCACAAAAAACGCCGCAATATACCCCATCAAGCGCACAAGTAAAAAGCCTTCCTGTCCGGAAATGTGGACCCGACGACGCATAGTCTTTCCCTTTTTATTTTCAACCAGCTGGGTGACTGAGTTAATAACCAGTTGGGCGGGTGTTTCTGGTTTTTTTAATCCCTCTAACTCATTGAATGCACAACGTAAAGTGTAACTCTCAACAATGCGGTCTAAATCCAAGCGCTTGAGTCCTGCTTGGATCACTTCCTGGCTCCAGTTTTTACGCGGCATTTTGCCGATGGTCTTAAGCATTAATTCCATAGCTGCCCGGCTCTCATCAGGATGTTTTTTCCTGATTAAATTCTGCCAATCATCCCTGCTTAATGATTCAGAATGGACCAGATATTCCAACATTTGATAAATATTCAGCAGCTTCTTTATTTGGAGCACGGTTTTGCGCGATAGCAGTATTGATACCAGCAGATCCTTACTGGGATATTCCCCGGTAGTAGGATTTTCCTCGTATGCTAATTTCCAAATCTTCCAACGGGTAACAAAAACCTGCCAACCTTGGCTGGCAATCAATTCCCGGTCTTCTTCGGCAAACTCACGGAAGTGGTCATCCGGCAGCATTGCCAGCATTTTCCTGATAATCCCTTTTTCATCCTGCTCCCAAGGCATCAATCTTTTCAACTGCGCCAGGACTGCCGGTTTCTCCCAACCTATATGCCGGGAAACACGCTTAAGAAATTTATTGATCTCCTTATCGCGCGACGCATCCCAACCAAACCAATGAATAATCTTATCTGTCAAAAGTGTGTCATACTGCTGTAAAAATTGGCGCCGCCAGGCAGCTGCCTCACTAGGCGTAAGCAGGGTTCCACGTTGCCACCCCTTCCGGCTGAGCCCTTTAATAACATCCGGAAGGTTGCTCTGGACGGATTGGACAACATCCTGCTTCATTGCGGCAATATCCTGCAAAGCAATCCTTGGCCCTAATAGAAATTCAATTAAAGTGAATATCAGCCCAATATCCAATACTTCCATATCTTCCTGTAGTTCAATAATTTCACGCCAGACATTCTTGTTAAATTGATCGCCTTTTATATTATTCAGATTATATAAATACCACAGCATCAATACCAGTGCCTCTCGATCAACAGATTCCAGTTTTGTCTCCAGATAGCGCGTCGCCCCCTCCCGTCCGTCGGTCTGCCAGGCTTTTTTTAGAGAACCAATATATTTCCGGAGCTGCCGGGTATCTATATCCCCGATCTTGGGCGAGACAACTGTCCAATTAAGTGGCATATCCCGCTTGGCCCGGAAAATCCAGAGCGCCGCTTCAATAGCAGCCGCGTCTACACCCGCTTTCAGGAGCAAATAGTAATAATAAGGATCACCTACCTCTCCATCAAAAACCGGATAAGATTCCAGACTACTAAGAGCAGAAAGCATCTCCTTGACCTGCTTATTAAACTTCGTATTTGGTGCTGCTTCCAGCTGACTCCGGATATTTTTCAGCAATTCGGGAAAATTCCTCTTCTGGTCTTGTTTATCGGCTTGCAACCTGGCCATTAGGGCTCTAAACAGTAATTCCTGCTGGAGCTTTGGCAAGGCTTTCACCCATGCGGACTGGTAGACCAGTAATTTAATAAAGTACAGGGAATTGTCAACAACCAGAGAACAAAATTCCGGATAAGGAGAAATAATGATCCCGGAAGCCTCCTCAGAAGCTTTTCTCGTCTCAGTTGGCAGGCCAGCATTGTTCAGAGTAGCCTGAAGACGGATCTGATCAACAAATTGTGCCAGTTCCGGCATTACGCGCGACATCCGATTCCGGAGCTTATTGGGCCTTGTTTCTTTAAGATAGGCCAAGGTTAACTCTATTTTCAACTGGTTGGCTGTTTTGAATTGCGCGTTTTTAATCCTAGTGGCCTCAAGGTTGAATTTTCCTGTATCCTCCTCCTTGGAAGCTGCTTCTTCCAGCAAGAGGGTAATAAACTGGAATAATATTGACCGTCCGTGCAAGCGGACTAATAGACGCTTTATTGGACCCGGCGTTTTCCCGGAAGGCGTCGGCTGCAAACCCCGGCGTAGCAGGGGATTGTCCTGCTCGTAATACCATAACAAATCCAGGATCATTTCACTGCGCAGGTCCGGTGTGGTATAATTGCAGAGATAGTGTTCCAGATCGGTTTTTTCAATCTCACCCAGGCTTATAAGAAGCAAAAACATCTCCAATGATAACTGACAATGGACCAGTTCGTCGAACAAACGGTTCTTTACAGACGGCTCCAGATCCGGATGATCTTCTATGATTTCTATTGCCTCTGCAACTTCCCGGTGTTTCTGATAATTATAACCCGTAGATCTTATCACAGAACCCAGACCGCATGTTTTCAGCCGTTGGTAGTATTGTGCAATGATATCAGGAGTATAATTTGATCGCATAATATAACTTTGTTCATATGTGCTTTCCTTATGATAAATTTCCAGGAGCAATTGCAGCGTTTCCCAGGATTTGCTGCTTTTCAAGCCGGCGATGATAACATCCGGCGATAAATTTATAAAACGGGGATCATGGAAGATCAATCTCAGCAACGGTATTTTTCTTAGAATATTTTCCAGGGTGACTCGCTGGGCTATCTCGTTATAATGTTTATCTTCCAATTTTTCTTGTGTATTCTCCAACGCCATCTTTAAGAGATATTTGATAATAGAGATTTTTACTTCGCGACTTAATTGTTTGTCTTTTGGTGCCAGACGCCGGATCTCAGCCTGCATGCCAACAACATCACGGATAATCCCTTCCTCGTCCAAGGCTTTTGCGAAATTCAGGGCATTCAGCAACCAAGCCCAGTCTTGAGCCTCTTCTTTTTTCTTCCGACTGGCGCGAATAAATGCTTGTAATTCATTAACCGTCAAAGCCGCCTTTTCAGTCTGCTTGATAAAATATAGTTTGATTTTCTGCTTTGTCAAATGACTTCCCAAAATATACGAGATTTTTAAGGTGCTAAGGCCCGGCACTTGAAGCAACTTTTCAAGCAGAGCAGAAAATTCCTTTACCGGCCGATTTTTTACAAGTATCCTCCCAATTTCATGCATTTTAAAACGCTTGTTGTCATTCCGTGGAGTTTCGCCCCATCCCATTTGGGTTAAATAATAATTAAATTCCTCCGGACTCATGCCTGCCTTAAAGACCAGGCGGATCGTCCAGCTGTTCAGGGACAAACCGCGCGCGGACAGTTGATTTAAATATGACCACAATCCCAGCGATTCCTGGAAAAACTGCCGGCCGCGGGCAATAATCGCATCAGCATCCTCTTCCATTAAAAAGCGGATTTCTGTTTTATTGTTTGGATCCTTGATTTTTTTAACCAGAATCCGGAATACTTGGTCTATACTACGCTCCAACCTAGGCAGCTTTTGTATAGCCTCCTTCACTTCCTGTTCGTCGAGCCAGTTGCCTTTTTTAAGGGTTGTGAAAATCTCTTGAAGTTCTTCCGGAATATCAGGTGTCAAGTCGGCATAGCAAGCCGACAGGATTTGGTGAATAGCGAGTAGAGAATACTTATCCCGCAGAGCAGACATAAAAATATGTTCATTGCCTGGTTCAATCGCAATTTCCTTATCGGATGACAACTGCACAATAGCCCTGCGCAACTCATCAGTTTTATCTTTTTTTGCCTGTATAACATTTTTATCCGGTTTTTGCGTCAGAACAGGTGGCTTTTGGCAGCGCGTAGTCTTTTTTTCCTCTTTTTTAATCAGCCAGGCGACTGTATCTATCGCTATACAGGCGGCTTTTTTCTTTCCGACTTCCCACTCTAATAATCGCACAGCGCCATTGTGTAGTATCTGCCGGATATCCTGTGGGATGCTGATTCGACTTTCCAGATTCTGCAGGCATTTCAAATAGGCTTTAGTTGTGGTCCGGGCCAGGGGTACCAAGTCCGGATGGTCTGAACCTGCCAGCTGCCAGGCCTGTTCCAATTTCCGGATCAAATCCGGTTCCAGTCCGAGTTGCCAAAGCGTGGCCAAAATGCTGAGTTGATCGTAAACCAGTACCTGCTCAGGCCTTAGCCTGGTCAGCACTCTTCTGACCTGCCCCAAGGGGTATTTATTTATAAATGCCCTGACCACACCTACTAAAAACGCGGTGGCCTCCTGGAACTGCAGTTCCAAAATTTTATTTCTTTGGCCGGCTTTTTTATCAGACTCCAAAAAGAGGGTGAGTAACGTAAAAAGCTTGTTACTGCCATGAAGTTGGTTGAGCAGCGCAATTACCGGTTTGACATCATGGCCTGACGGGCTGCCACCGCGCACATCCGCCAACAGGGGATTACCCTGACTGTAGAGCCAGTGTAAATCTTTGGCGATTAAAATTTGAGTTTCGGGTGAAACATGTTCCTGAATGAAACCTGTCAAGTTTTCCGTTTCGACTGCTCCTGTTTTCAACAGGGTCAATATGTATTCCAACCGAGGTTTACCCCGAACCAGTTCTGTGAACGCGCGTCCCACTTTTTCCTGGCTGAATGATCCCGTGCTGACTATGTCCAGGAAATATTTTAACTGCTCCTCGTCATCCAGGCTATATCCGGCTGCACGGGCACTTGCATGCAATTGGCGTTCTTTCATTAGACTGTGAAACCGGCTCAGCATCTCCAGTTTGTGCCGGCTGTTAATCATTTTAGCTAATTCATTACTACTACTATCTTCGCTGAACTGCGACAGTAAAGCCTCTAACTCGGCCAGAGGTTGGGGACTCAGCAATAAATTCACTAAGACTTCACCAGAGAGCTCGGCATATTGGTGATCAGTATAGAAAGCGCGGATCAATTTCTGCTTTTCCCGCAGACGAACGAGTGTTGTCCGTCCGGAAATAAATTCAATTTGTTTCTTGGTTAAACGTTCTCCCTGGCAAGCCTGAATGCCGTGCATAACTTTCAATATAACTTCGGCTTCGAAACCTTTACCTTGGTCCGGTTTTTTATGTGGCAGCTGTTTGGCTCTCAACAGACGCTCCACTTTTTTCCAGGTTGTAGGGCCGTCCAGTATTTTTAAATCGTGCAATGAATTGATGAATATCCGGGACCGGTCTTTCAGGGAGCGGGTCTCTTCCTCCCTTCGGCTGTTCATGACCTCTTTGATAGCCCTTTCCACCTGGGCCAAAGAGCCGGCCGCAATTTGGGGTTGCTTGATAAAATATTTTTCAATCTCCGCTTCGGTCAGCCGGCTGCCCACGATATTACTAACTGCGCTCATCGTGATTTTTGGAATCTGCCGCAGCTGCGCTAGCAAACGCCTAGTCTCATCCAGAGGCCGGTGCTTGCCTAATACGCGTTCAGCCGCACGGCCGGCCAGGACCGCAATCCCGTGGGGCCCGGTTTCGTTGTCACAAAATATCCTGATATAGTCCTCCAGTTCCTTCTGCTGAATATTATTGATAAATATCAGCATGATAGCGCGCGAGGTCAAGAAATAGTCGGTTTCTGCCAGCTCATTCAGGTAGGCCCATAAATCCAGCCGCTCGACGAAAGCTGAAAGGCCTTTGCGGTTAAGTTCCCCGATTTCAGAATTTGCAAATAATCTTTCCTTGGGCTTACGTTTATTCTTCGGATACTTGTCCGGAATACTGCGCAGGATGATTTCAAAGCAGGCTGACTCGCTCCTCTCGATCCGGGATAAGGCGCGGATCTTGATTTCTACCTTAGTGCTGTCAATCCATTTGGTCTTGCTTAGCTCTGACAATACCTGTTGTATTTTTGGCGAAAGGTTCAGAGGCTGCTTGTCCCTAATTCTTTGCAGAGCTTGCTCAACCACTACCAGTGGATATTGGCCCAGAAACTTCTGATAATAATCGCGCTCATTGTGAAGACCGGGAACTTCCCCCTGCTCTTGGGCTATAGCCAGGATTTCCAGTTCGCAGCGATTGACCTGAGGCTCCAACTCCGCGTCTACTGGAACCGGGAGGGATGTTTTGATTAAAGTAGAGCTTTCAGCATCTGTCTTCGTGACCGCTTTAACATACTTTTGCTCTAATGCAAGATGCGCGATGTTTAAGCCGATAGGAAGCATAACACTTAAAAATTCCTGAATAGGAAAATCACCATGAACCAGCCCTAAAGCAGGGACGTTGCGCGCAAAGGGAATCTCTGACTTCGATCCGATCACGCCCTGCTCGGGATCCCAGCCTTCAGAATTATACACATCAAAAGTAATTGCTTCAGGTCCAAGCCCGTAAAGCGCTTGCCCGGGAAATTTTTCCAATCGCCGGTCCTGGCCAAAATGTTTTGGTTCTTGCAAAAGTTTAACATGAGCCTGGCTCATCCAAACGGCCATTTGCCGGGCATAGGCTTTCCAGTCAATCAACTGTTGCATTTCATGAATATCCGGACTTACTTCCTCACTTTGCCAGTTGATTAAAAACCGCTGAAAACCCTGCTCCAGCGTTCGGGCCAGATCATCCAGTGTCTCGTCTTTTTGCCAATTGACATTTTGCCATTGATTATCATCCAGCCAGGCTCCCAGAGCCAGCATTAAAACAAAAGGATAGCGTCCCAATATCTCAAAAAGCCTTACATTATTCGGATGTTGGCTATGCTGAAAAATAATCGAACTCCAGTCTCCGTTTTTATACGATTCAAAAATTCTTCCCAATTCTGAAATAGGAGTGAGATATTTCAAATCCCTCAGCATGCCTTCAGGCGACACATTCAAAGCCCAGCCCGCCGGTTTCCAGGCAGTCTGCCGGCCGAGAGAATACCTAAAGATCGGATTCAGGCACTGACTAATATAAAAAACAGCCCGTCTAGGATGGTGGGTAATATGAAAAATATTAGCCAAGCTGGTATGGGCCAGCTCTTTGCGAGCCAGTGTTCCCAGTTGTCCCATTAGCTTCAAGAGACTCGTGTGCAATTTTTCCCATTTTGCTACAGTCGGGCTGCCTAAATTTTGTTCAAAGCGCGTGCCTGATCTATCCACATAGGCAATAGCCAGGTAATTTTGTTCGTCAATTGCCAGGGATTTTCCAGTCATTTTTTTTGATTGCCGGTCTGCCTCAATCAGTCCGGATTGCATTGCCGCTTTGAAAGCGCATTGTTTAAAATTGAACCGGAAACGATATTCCGGTTTTTGCTCTGATTCGGCAGATGATTCCAAAGGTGCGATATCACGGTAATCCGTATTGTTTTCAGCCATCCATGCCAAAACTGCCGCTTCATCCTGGAGTCGGTGGTTTGTTTCTCCGGCTTTTAATATTTTAATAATCAGCTTGCAACCCAAACGGTCTGCGAATTTTTCCTGGAAAACAATTTTCCGGCCCAATATTTCGACTTTATATTCCTCAGCCGGGTCCATGCCTGCCTGACGAATCAATTCATCCCAGGTCAGCCGGGGCAATTGTTTTGGTCTGATGTTGCCGGCTGGTTCCGGAAAACCCGGAATGACCGCCGCCTTCAAATCAGGAACACTCTCAAAAAGATACCGTATAATCCGGCCGACCTTATTAGCCGCCCGGCCCCCGTCTTTAAAATCAAAGGCAGTTAGAAAAGGCTTCTGCGATTCAAGTAAAGCCAGATGAGGATTAATGGGATTCTGTTGATAAATTTCCAGGATTGCTGCAATGGTTTGCAAAACCGTTTCCGGCTTCATGGCATCTGATTTAATAATATCTAATTGGGTGCGTAAAATAACCAAAGCAATCACTTCCTGCAATGCTGTCCCGGAATTTTCGGATAATTTCCCGTACAAGTCCGGCAATTGCCTGAGCACGGTCTGCCAAGTCTGATATTCACTGTCTGTTTCCGATAATTCGCTCCACGTGGCGAGTGAGACAAACAGCGGTTCCAGGGAACGCAGCGCAGCAGCAGTCGCCTCGGGTCTCACAGCAGCAAGCAATTTGGGTAATATCTCATGTAGCGGAAAACCCTGTAAGACCATTTTATTGGCTGAAGTGAGAATGGGGCGTAAGGCATGTAAATTGAGGAGCAAATTTTCAGAGCAGCTCGTATCACCAACCAGCGCTAAAAACCAAAATATATCGAGTGCTTTATGTTTAAAATACTTAGTGAAGTGCAGCGTATCATCTATCATTGAGAGCAAGTCTCTGGTTTCTTGCTCCGGACACTTTGCCAGCAACAGGGTTGTTGCTTGTAGCGCTGCGAAAAAATCATCGCGGCTGATCTGACGGTGGGTTACAACTGTTCGAAGATGTTCCAAACCCGTGTTCTTTCCGGCCTCAGGTAAAGCTCTAAGATAATCCGCAACAATGATTAGCACGGGAATAATATTCTCAGCATCGATATGCCGCAGTTTAATAAATTCGTGCATGGCGGAAACTGCAGTTTTGGGAATTTTTAACTCCGATAAAACCTGCGCAAGCCGGTCTTTCTCTTCAGGCGCTATTTCCGGAATGCGCTCCAGAAGATCATTTATCCGGGAACAGAGTCGCTTGAGATCAGAGTGTGAATTAACGCCTTGAGTAATGACGATTTTCAATCCACTTTCGCTCTGGTCATCAAGTCTAAACCGGATATCTTCAAGGCGGTCTGTTCCAATCTTTCCCGTATCGCTGCCTTGGTTCTCCATGACACTGGCCAGCCAGGGCCTTTGCACTATGAGCCGCGAACCCGGCATGCCGGCCAACTGAACCCACTCCACCTGCGGCAGATACTCCTTAGTCCAAGCCGCGATCCGTTCGCCGAGGATGCGGATCCGCTCTGGTATCCCTGCCATCAGATTGGTCAGGATGCGCGCTCCCGCCAGCAGTCGCGGCAGAAACCGCCAGGCCAGATAGAGCGCCACGGTTTGGCGCAGATTTAGATCCGCCAGTGACCAGGAGGACATCGCATCCAGTTTGGCCTGAACTTGCGCTATATTTTCCGGGCCAACCACGGCAATGTTCTCGTCAGGAAATTCCGCTTTTTCCAGCAGAATTTTTTCATTCAAGGGCAACCGGCCTTTATGAGGCCATACCACAACCAGCATATTTTTCTTATTGGACGCAGTCAACGTAAAACTAAGAACCCGGTTGGGATGCACCCGGAACGCGCCGGCCTTGATCAGACTTTGCCAGAACCGGCCGGACAGGGTCTTTGTCACCTGGTTCTGAATCTCTGCAATCACTTTAGTGCGCATAAAGTTGCGCGCTACGTCCTTAGTAAATAAGAAAAACTCCACCAGTCTGGCAAACCGCAGGTTTTTTTCGGGAAGTTCCTCCACCTTAGGGATACGGTCAGGATTGGCAATCGTGGGTAAATACGGTTCCAGGGTAAATATTTTCTGGTCCTGAGAGAGTAATTTTTCTAAAGGCGTAGGGCGATTTTTCAAGAGTGAAAAATAAGGGTTCACCAAATCCTGTTTGGTCAGGCGGGGTTTAATTGACAAGTAGGATACGCCGCTGGTTTTCAGCGCAGCTAAAATATGCTCAGTATGATATCCGCCGGTCACCAAAACCGCCAAGGTCTCATCGTGCTTTGCCATGCGCTTCAGAGTATTGTCAGCCAAATGCCGGCTGCGCGCGTCAGCCACCTCGTAAAAATCCTCAGCCGCGTTCAAATATTCGTCGAGCAGGTAAATTCCAGAATCTACTTCCAGCTCCCCGCTTTTATCCTGCTCCCGGATAAAACGCACAAACGCGGGGATGCGAAAGGCCTCTCTGTGCCCGCGGAATTCCGACAGTTCTTCGGAATTGGCGGAGATATTCAGCAGTTTCTCAATAATATCCAGACGGTGAAGATGTTGATCCAGCTCTTGCTCTTGGTTTTGGGTATAAAACCGCTCCCGGATCAGATGATCCAGGAGATCGATTTCCCTGAATAATTGGTCCGCGTCCACATGTAATGGAAATAACTTATGAGGACTGACAAGGTAAGCCGTCAGATTCGAAAAGGAGGAAAATGGAATTTTTAATTGTTTGGCGATTTTTTTTAAAAACCGGCTGTGCTGCCTCACACCCACCCGGCCCTCGCGGTACATCCGGCACTGTTGGTCATACTTCATCAAGACCGGCGAATAAATCCCCGGCTTCAGGCTGTCCAGCAGATCGCGCAGGTCAAAGCAATAGCCCTGTCCCTCGTCTTTTAAAATAAACTCCACTGATTTTTTATTGCGCGCGTAGAGCCGGGCGTTCTCAACACCTTCGAGCAGAACAGTATGCTCTCCGGTTGCGGCATAGTACTCCGCGCCTGAGAGTTTTCCCTGGCGGACAAAATAATCACTCACCTCTTGACGAATTTTTTTAATGGGAAAAGTCCGGATTTGAGCCGTACTAATGGGCAACGACGTCCCCTCCACCGAGATCAGGCGCAGGCCGTGTTTCTCGGTCAGGCGCTGGAGAATGCGGGCGATATTCATCTGGACCTCGTAATTGCAATGCAAGTCCTGAATATGAATCACCAACCGGTCTCCGTCTTGATACGTGTGCTGGACAGTTCCGATCTTTTTCGGAACCCATACCTGATGGTTGTCAAAAAGAACGGATTGTAGACCTATTTGGAAATTTGCAGGATCAAAAGCCCAGGTCAGGAAAGGAAGGACAAAAGTCAGCGCCAGGGTGATAGCCAAAACTTTTAAGCCTGTTTTGCGCTGTGCTGCGCGCCACGCCATGATCGAGGTTATGCCCTGAAGAGCTATTTTTTTAGATAACACCTGCCAAAAAACAATCATTTATTGACCCCTGTTGATTATCAGTATATATTAATTAAAAAATTAAGTATAACATATAACCATTGAAATATCAAGTTGACGAGTTCTTAATTGTGTTTTGTTTTACGGGATAATATTGTTCGTGATTCATTTTGGTACGTTTTTGATGTTAAAATATCTGCATCACTCAACATTTTTGTCCGCGTTTTCTCACAAGTATAATTATTCAAGAACTTTGTCCATTTCGGCTTCTAGTGTAATTGGAGTAAACTAAAAACGAGAAATTTGCTAAAAACCAGGGGCAAAACAATAAATAAAGCTAAAAAATGGACATCAGAAGAGAAAATGACAGTAATTCTGGAAGGACTTTATCGGAAACAGGAATTTCTACCCATATATTATCTTGAATTATCCTGCTTATGCTTGCGCCGGCTATTTTGATTTTCCAAGCTATGTAAGACTTTCCGGGTGATATTAAAAACGCTCAATATTTCCTCAAACTTTCTATTTTCTTCTTGGGATATGGATTTAAAATTGTGTTCAATTTTCCGTATATCTTCCGCGGAAAAATAAGCAGAAGATCTCACGAGGGCTTTATTTGCTTTTATTTCCTCCCAGTTTGCTAAAACAATTTTAGGATAATTTAGGAATAAATCCTTGACTTGATCACAAACATATTCCGCATAGCAGCCATCCGCAAATACTAAAAGGCCGAAATATTTCTCCACCGCCTTTTTATTATTTTCCTTTACCAGTAAAAATAGTTCATCTATATTTTTATATACCGGACCATTGGGCAGATACAATTCAGGCAATGTCCTCATTCCCAAATCACTTTGCCGCGAAAATGCTATTTCATCTTGCATCCAAAAGACCGCAAACTCGTCGCTGTTAGCGGGAAAAGCAGCAATAAACACCTCCGGATTTTTCCTCCCAGTTAGATAAGCGGCCTGATTGCAAATCTGGACCGCAATCGGGTCAAAACCCGTTTCCTTACAACACTCATTAATAAATTTTGTGTTGTTGATATCGTAAGCCTCACAGAGTGAGCGCATAAACCAGTAATATTTCCTGTCAATCGCCTTTATTTGTTTTTGTAGTTTACCTGCCAATTCCTGGTTTTTTTCACGATTCCGGTAATATTCTGTTTTTAATAATTTTCGCTTTTCATACATTTCTCTTTCCAACCTACACTTTGACCCGGCAGAAAACGCCATAATCGGATTCAGCCAAACAATCAAAATTACTATTAAAAGCAACCCGACGTTTATTTTTTGAAAGTAATGTTTGATACCTGGTTTTCGCTTTACAGCTGCCAATAACTGTATTCTCTCAATAAATCTTTTTTTTGAGGCTCCGTTGTATTTATTCCGTATCAGACTAACGGATTCGATTTTTCCAAACGCTTCGAATGCCTGACACAAGTCAGCTTCCGCGACTTGATAAGCCGGGTTGTCTGCATAAATTTCCATGTTAATCTCCTTCAGCTCAGATAAACTGAGTTTTAAAAAAACGCACAACTATCTGTTCATAATACCCCGCTATACCCCTTTTCCAACAGAGAGATAGCGCTTAAAATCCGCTTTTGTGCCTAAGTCCGGCAGGTGCCCAGCGATTAATGAATCGCTGCGTAATTGATAGATATGGAAAAGTGCCCTCCACAATACCTGTCTAGCGGCCTCTCCAACTCACGCAATATTCCGTTTTGGGGGGAAGCGCAATCGCAGGAGGCGTTGCTTGGGTCCATTCTCCTTTCAAATCCAATTCCTGGGCGGTTTTTTCAAAGTGGCACATGGCAATCCCCATATCCAGGCGTTGAATATCTTCTGCCTGCAACACATTTTTTGCGATCTGTCCATATAGCGAATTTCTTTGCAGATAAAAATGATAAAAAGGTTTTTTCTCTTCCTGCAATATTCTCCAGGGCTGTCGATTGGAGGCCGAGGGGGCCAAGCGAACCATCTCTAAGGCTTCGGCATACGCGCCGGCCTCGTTTTTTTTTAAGAGTTTTGAAAATTGCCCCGCAAAAAATAATTCCTCCCATGGTTTGCGATTTTCCGATCGTACGCTCCAGCGAAGTATATGATCTTGAATCCCCCTTTTCTCGGCAATCCGGCCCACTGGTGTCATCGCCGGGATGTATTCATCCGGAGCTGGAGATATTTCCTTGGCCAGGTCATCGCGATGTAAAGCCCCGCCCAGCCAACAGGTTCCCAGGTTCAAGGCAGTGGCATATAATATGGTTTCTTCCATCAGGTAGCCGAAGTTTTCCAGTGCTTTCTCATCCTGCTTTATCACTCCCACGATATAATTTTCTGCCCCGGTAATTGTGCCATACGTTCCTATTTTCCGCGCTTTCCCAACATCCCCAACTTGCCGGGTAATCAAATGAAATCTCGCTTCACAGTTAAAAGGCCCGGGTCTGTCTTCGGCAAAATGTTTTTTAAGCGCGTCTAATACTTTAGGCTCAAGCGGTCCGGATCGATAGGCTCTCCAGGAACTTCTCTGTTTTATCAAATCAATAACCGATTTATTAAACTGTACCATTCTATTCTCCTTCTGCTATTATTATGATTCTGCCGCAGAATCATAACCTTACTTCGTCCCCCCGGCCCGGCGCTACATTATTATTATTTCCAGAAAATGTTCCATTTCCAGGCATCAGGGTTGTTGTTATCTCTGGTTACCCTCACATTACGGGCACCGGTCAGTTCCATACAACCGGCAATATAGCCGCACAACATTTCGCGAAAAGTTTCCGGCAAGTCGGGATAATCCTCTACAATCATAAAAGCGCTGTTTTTATTCCTGCCTACCCCGCTCCACGCCCGGCCTTGATCATGATAGTTTTTCCAGAGTTTGGCGGTTTTTTCTATCAGGAAAGGTATAGTTGTAATTCTCAGTATAATTCTGTAGATTCCGGTCAAATGGTCATAGGCCTGCGCCCGTCCAAGATATTGCAAACCTTGCGCATCCCCTGGATAAAGCGTAGCCGCCGTCATCTCAAATATTTTCGCTGCCGCTTCAATAGGCACCCAGCTAATTGGCAGAGTTTTTTGATAAATATTGATTTCTTCTGCGTTGAGTTTCTCCAGAAAAGCCTGTTCGGTTTCTTTGCCGTGTTTCCGCAAAAATTCGCGCTCAAAAACAATGTTTCCACCTTTGGTTTTAGCCATGCCTATCACCTCCGGATGTATTGATTAAGCATGAAATGGAATTTTGGCCTTTGCCGCTTAGTTGGTATGCTTGCCTGAAAACCGCTTAACTTTTTACTCGTTCTGCCAACTGCTTTGGTTCTGGAAACAGCAAATCTTCGCATACTCATACTGCCTTGTCAACCGCTTCACCTCACATACTCCTGTCATTTTATATGTCTAACAAATCGCTGCCAACCCCATATTTTAACGATCATGACACCAGGGTAGATAGTACTTTTTTCTCCACCCCGATCTCGACATAACCATTACACCCATAGCTCTCTCTCCACTTACTTCTCAGTCCGTTGAATTTCCACAACTAAAACCACTGATATAAATTTGACAAAGTAAATATATTCATTATATATATATAATATACAAAAGGAGTTATCCTGCGTCCCCAAAAACAATTTTGTTGGTCAGAGAGTTCACTGGATTCGTGAGATTTTTCAAAAATTATTAAGGAGAACTAATTTATGAAAAAAAATATCCGTCTTTTGCTCCAGCGTAAAAAAAAGGTTTTTATTTCTTTGGTGGTTATGCTATTTACCTGGGGTCTTGTTTTTATGCCGGGTCTGGCTGACGCGGCCAAAACCAAAGCGGGTGTGGTTAAAAAAATCTCTAAAAAGCAGCAACCCACAGTGTCTAAATATGCCAAAGTTTACAAAGGTGATGGAATAAAAATAACCACAGTTCGGTTTGGACCTAAAGCCGATGCTAAAGTTTTAATTCTATTTGAAGAGGTAGATCACAAATGGGATGGAAAAATTTTGCTTCACAGGGTGGCCGAGAGTCAAACTAAAACAGAAATGATCACTACTTATAATAAAAAGAACTGGACTACAGTATACTTCCCTTCGGGGTTTTCATGGTACCAGGGGTGGAAAGGGTATGCGGAAATCTATCTCCCGGGTTATGAAAATGTAATCAGCGTGATTTGTGATGCGAAAGAATCCAAAAAAGTAAATACTCAAAAACTTTTGCAACGCTATCTGGGAAAAAAATCATCGGCGGCAAAAAAATCAAAAAAAGGTAAAAAGTGAAATTAGATAATCTTCCCTCTCATCACCATACTTGACGCCTACCGTGTTCGCGCCGGCACGATAATATGCGCTTTCATAATACTATTTCAGTAACACATTACAAAACATTACCATTTTTTAATAAAGATTTTCTTTGTCCTTTGTGTCTCTGCGGCAGCGGAAACAGGGACCCACTTAATATGGGCGAAATAAGTCCCTGACGCGACGTTTTGTATGTTCCAGACAGTAGACGATTGACCGGCTGGTTTTTTCTCCGACAAGATTGCTGCGAGTTTACCAGCTACATTATAAATCTTAATCTCCACCTTTGTTTCCGCGTCAAGCACATAAGAAAAAGTTACTTGATTCCCGTTGGCCGGATTTGGAAAAACTAATATTTTATCTTTACTCTCAACCGGCAGCGCGGCCGGGGTTGAAGTTGGCGTGGGATTAAAGGGATGTGTCTCCGC